>JAFSFY010000040.1 GCA_017434985.1 Clostridia bacterium
CGACTGACGGTGGCTCACCACCACACACTAAATTAGAAAGCTCAAGATATTTTGTGAGAGTTCGAAGTCATACGCCAAACGGCCGAAAATATCTTTTTTATAGTCCTTACACAAATCAGCACGATGGTTTTGATACAAAACCATCGTGCTTTTTCTATATTGGTTGATATTTACACAGCAATTTGATACAATCTATTCGACAAACTTGAATAGAGCGAACAGAAAAAAGGAATTTGCGGTGGTAAGTATGGAATTAACAACAGAGAGATGCACTATTCGCAATATGAAGATGGAAGATACTAACGATTTGCATCAAGTGCTTTCAGATGCAAGTGTTATGATGTATATTGAACAGGTTTTTGACATAGAGAAAACAAGGTGTTTTATTCAATCAGCAGGACTGTGCGAACCACCATTAGTTTATGCGATTGTGTGGAAAATGACAGGTGAAGTAATTGGACACGCGATTTTTCATTTCTATGAGAAAAACGACTATGAGATTGGTTGGGTCTTAAATAAAAATTACTGGGGAATTGGAATTGCGGATGAAGTGACAAAAGAGCTGATAAACTACGCGAAATATTTGGGTGTTGAAAGCTGCGTCATTGAATGTGATGAAAGACAAATCGCTAGCAAAAAGATTGCAATCAAAAATGGATTTGCACACGAGGATAAATCAGACAACCTTGAACGATATCGATTAGTGTTGTAATCGGATAATTCCAACTTGTCAAACCGGTTAGCATAGTTTCCTTCCTGAAAGGGAGTTTCGCTTTTTTCACAGAGTTTCATTTTCTGTTTCATAGTTTCATATTTTGAGTGAAACTTTATGAAACTCTGTGAAACCATAGCATTATTGTCAAACTAATTAAAGAAAACCGAGGGTGACCGTTTGGTCAGCCTCGGTTTTTTCTTTAAACAAGAGTGACAGGGATTGAAAGCCCGCTAAGAAAACGTCACGGTGTGACGTTTTTAGGGCGTCGCGCTGTGCCGCCCTCACGAGCTGTACCGATACTCATAAACGAGATCAAACTGCCGCGTTGTACAAATAACCTGTCACTCGGGCTCTATCACGCGCCGTCACGTATGTCTTCGAAAAATTCGATTGCTTTTTTGGACAAGCGGTGATATACTGTGACCACTGCCACCGGGTAGTAAGATGCAAATAAAGCATCCGTTTGCACGTCGTTAGGTCTTAGAAGACGTGCACGCGGATGCTTCTTTTTTTGGAGGTTTTTATGAAAACTCGGTTCTCGTACTTTTCAAAATCGGAATACGCGTTATGGTCGGTATCGGCGCTTACGATCGTCCTTTCGTTTTGGGCGTTCGATCGACACAACTACCTGACGCTTCTTGCGTCGCTCGTCGGGGTCACGTCGCTGATCTTCAGTGCCAAAGGCAACCCGTTCGGGCAACTGTTGATGGTGATCTTCAGTCTGCTCTACGGAATCATTTCCTACACTTTCGCTTATTACGGCGAGATGATCACCTATTTAGGCATGACCATGCCGATGGCGATCTTCGCGCTGATCGCGTGGTTGCGAAACCCGTATAACGGCAACAAAGCCGAAGTGAAAGTGAACACCCTCAGCCACCGCGAAGCGGCACTGATGTGGGCGTTGACCGCGCTTGTCACCCTCGCGTTTTATTACGTGTTGGCAGCTTTTCACACGGCCAATCTTCTGCCAAGCACGCTTTCCGTGACCACGAGTTTTCTCGCGGTGTATTTGACCTTTCGCCGCAGCCCGTATTTCGCGTTGGCGTACGCCGCCAACGACGTGGTCCTCATCGTCTTATGGACGCTGGCGAGTATGGCCGACACGCGGTATCTCTCGGTTGTGGTGTGCTTTGCGGCGTTTTTGTTCAATGACCTTTACGGGTTTATCAGTTGGCAGAAAATGAAACGGCGGCAACAATAACGCTTCTTATCTCAGTCCAAAACCACTGCTTTTTTCTTGCCGTTTTTGTTTTTGGGATATTCGCGGATGCGCACGATGAAATCAAAATTGATTGCTTCCTGCGTGCCGTCCTTTTCCATAAGCAGACCACCGACGTTCACCTGTTTGATGACACCCGTGATCTGCGAATTGAAAGTGTACACGATACACTCTTTGTCAATAAACCGTTGCGCCAATTCGTACATGTGCGTATCCCCCGTTTTTCGTTTTTTCAACAGTTGTTTGAGCACCGCTTTTTCGTTTCGTTGCGTGATGAAGAGAATCAGCAGCAACACAAACAGCGGCAGATAGGTCATCACGGTCGTATCCATTACCGCAACTTCTTTCCGTCCGAAAACGCCTGACCGACCTTGTCGCCGAACGACCAATACGCGTGGGTAACTCCGTCGTAGATGAGGGGATCCACTTTTTTGGCGTCGATCCTGCCGTTTTCGTCCAACACGCTCTCGTCCGCACTGACGTTGACGATCTCGCCGACACAAATGCCGTCTTCGTTGAATTTGAGCAGGCGGCATTCCACCGCCATGGGCAATTCTTCGATGAGCGGCGCGTTGACGAACTCGCTTTTGACGGCGTGGAACCCGGCTTTGGCAACTTTATCGGGTACGTCGTTGGCGGACACGATGCCGACGTAATCACACGGCACCACCGTTTGGGTAGTGGCAAAACTGACGGTGAACGCGCCCGTTTTTCGGATATTCGCGGTCGTTTTGTGGTCGTCTGCTAAACAGACCATCACCTGATCGGTATCGTAAATGCCGCCCCACGCCGCGTTCATCACGTTGGGGATGTCGTTTTCGTCATAAGTGCCCACCATCAAGACAGGCATCGGGTACAGCCACGTTTTGGCGCCGAAATTTTTACGCATGATCTTCACCATCCTTTGTTATAGCCGAAGGGAGTCAAACCTCCCGCCGCCCGTAGGGCGACTTTTCGGCACAAATCTTGTCTCGTCGTTTGAAATACGCCCGTATATCGGCACTCCTCGACGGCGTTTGGGCTCGAAAAGTCGTGCCTACGGGTTGTGTACAAGTCAAAAATAAGAATTTTGGCTTGTAACAAGGCTTGCGAGTGAAGAAATACTGTACGTATTTCGAGCGAGTGTAACGACGGTACAAGAAAAAATACTATTTTTGACCGACGGGAGTTCGGATCCCTTCGGCTATATCAGCAACATGGTGCGAATGGTTGCAATTTGTTCATCGGTAATACCGATTTCTTTCAAATACACTTCCACGCCGCGGTGCAGGTCGCCGTCGCCTTTCTCCTCAAAGGTCGCCAGCATTTTTTGAAAAGGCGGATAATTGCGAGAACGGGTACTCCACGGAGAAAGCGACGTCAACTCATAATCGAGAAACAAATCTTCTTCGCCAACTCCCATCAACGCTTCAATCATAAAAGCCACCGTACCGCCGCGGTCAGCGCCACCCCAACAGTGAAAATAGATCGGGTAGGCCTCAGGGTTTGCGAGTAAGGTGAAAATTTGGCGGTAGCCGTCATGCCATTCTTCGCTAAAAATATTGTCATATGGTGCTTCGGGGATGTGGCACCAGTCCACACCGTACGGGACGAGCACCCGCTTGTCTTCCAGTGCCGCAATCTCCCCTTTGCCGCGCAGATCAAGATCGGTCCGAATTTTCATTTCTTCCACCATCGTGCGGGCGCCATGCTCGGTCAAATCGCAGTGGCTGTCCAGCTCCGAACCGCGGTAAATTTTCCCGTAACGAATGCGCTTGCCGTCCCGCCCGCGCCAACCACCCAGGTCACGCACGTTGGTGGTGCCGTCCACGTACATAAACCGTGGGCCGTCACCCGTCACGAAGGTGGATTTCGGGCCGTCTGCCACCTGCCATACGTAGGTGGTTTCGGGGATAAGATTGAGCACCCTCACCTCGCACGTATCGGGGGTGGCCGTTACGGTTGTGACTTGCTCGGGGTAATCGGCAGGCCACAACGACACGGTGGCACCGCACGCACCTTCCCACCGCAACGTCACGGGTTCGGGAACGCTGCTGTCCACCCCTTCGCGCACAAGGTCGTCCCATTGAAACGTAAGGTTGCCGTCCACCGCGGCACGTTTTTCGGTGGCGGCAATAAAGGTTTTTTGAATATCGGTCAAGATCGAAACGGTTTCGTTTTCTTTCGGGGAAAAGATGCAAATCATATGTCATCACACTCCTGCACATCATGACTTTATAGTAGCATAGCTATCCCGTTTTTGCAACCGCTTTTCGCCTTGACGCCTCCCCTCTTTTACGATATACTTAATACATCATTTTCGCGTTTAAAAGAAAGGGATGTCCGTATGAACAAAAGACTCCTTGCACTTTTACTTTGCGCCCTTCTCATTCTTCCAGCCTTTGCCGCGTGCGGTGCCAACCCGCCCGCTGACATTTCCGACGGCACTTCCAACAAGGCGACCACCACCTCTTCCACCACGGTATCGAGCGCGTCAACCACCGTGTCGACCGATGCCGCGTCGTCGTTTGCGACGACGACCAAAGCGCCGACCAAATCGACCGCCAAAACCACAACAGCCAAAACAACGACGACGGCCATCAAGCCGACCGAAGAGCCGAAAACCGACACGCTGGATTTGGCGGTGGACGGCAAGTCGACCTACGTCATCATTCGCGGCAAAAACAGCACACGTCCGGAACGCAACGCCGCATCCGAATTGCAAGATTACATCCAAAAAATCACGGGGTGTTCCATCCCCGTTAAAACGGATGACATTGCCCCCACCGCCTGTGAGATCGTGGTGGGCAAAACCAACCGCGAAAAAAGCGGCGATTTTAACCGTGACGAACTGGGAACCGACGGCTTTATCATCAAAACCGCTGACAAAAAGTTGTATCTGGTGGGCGGCGGTGACCGCGGCACGCTGTACGCGGTATATGAATTTTTGGAATCGTATCTGGGATGTCGATTTTATACAGCCGGCGTCGAAAAGGTGCCGCAAACCGACACCATTGCGCTGAACCCCATTAAAGAAGATAAACAAATTCCCTGTTTTGAATACCGTTGCGTACACTGGAGCGAATATTACAACAGCCAAAACATCTCGGTCAAGCGCAAACTCAACGGCGGCACGATCAACGAAAATTGGGGCGGTAGCATCAATTATGCCGACCGCGAAATGATGGTGCATACCGTGGACACGCTGGTGCCTCCCACCAAGTATTTTGGCGAACATCCCGAATACTATCGCTTGACTCCGTCCGGCGAGCGTGACCCCGGACAACTGTGTTTCTCCAACCCCGACGTATTGAAAATTGCCATCGATGTGGTACGAGAGTATTTGACCGACAACCCCCATGCGGAACTCATCTCGGTCTCTCAAGAAGATTACACCCCCGGCAACTGCAACTGTGCGGATTGCAGCAAAACCGATGCCCTCGCGGGATCGTACGCAGGAACACTGCTCAACTTCGTGAACGCCGTGGCACGCGACATTAAATCTGATTTCCCGAACGTGAAGATCCATACGTTGGCTTACCAATATACACGCGGGGCGCCCATCAGCGTAAAACCCGAAGACAACGTGCTGGTGCAATTGTGCGATATTGAATGTTGCTTCTCGCATCCGTTGAATACCGCCTGCAACAGCGCCGCCGTCAGCTTTTATGAAGATCTGGTCAATTGGACGGCTTTGTGCGACACCCTCTACGTTTGGGATTATGTCACCAATTTTGCACATTACAATATGACCTATCCCAATTTCAGTTGCCTTCGTGAGAATATTCGGTTTTTCGCCGAAAACGGCGTTGACGGTATTTTCGAAGACGGTAACTCACACTCCATCAGCGGCGAATTCGGTGAATTGCGCTCCTATTTGCTCGCCAAATGTTTATGGGATCCGTATATGACCGAAGCGGAATACTACGCCCATATGGACGACTTTTTGAAAGGTGTGTACGGCGACGGATGGCAACACATCCGCGAATACATCGACTTCGCGGAAACGATCGGCGATGCGGTACACTTTGGGATTGTTCCGGATGTGGAAGATCTGTATCCCACCATCGTGAATATGCGCGGTGAACGAGAGTTGCCTACGGATTTGACACTCGACCATATCCTTAACTATCAAAACACCGATTGGGAGCCGTACATCAACTGGTATACCGACGTAAAGGCGCATCCCATCGTGCCGAAAGGGCAAGAGTGTTTTGCCAAAGCCATCGCCCTGGCCAAAACGGCCAACCAAAAAGAACGCTTGGAACGCGCCTCCATTCAAACGGATTACATACAATCGTATTACTACTACCATCTGTATCGCAAGTATTTGCGCGAGGATATGGTGAAACTTATCACCCACTATTTGACCACTAACACCCCACTTACCGACGCAGAGATCACCTCCCTCAGCAATCAAGTGGCCGATTACGTAGACAAGCAGTACGCGGATGCCTATTTTGCCTACAACTCGAAACTGTGGGAACGGATCTTTTCCTACAAAATCGCCGCTAATTGCGCCCATTATCACCAGCAACTCAACCCCAATTTGCGCAAGATTCCTTCTCGTTGGTATGAATATTAATTCGCCATTTGAAAGGACGGTAACAAAATGAAGCAGTTTGGTTGCTTATTGCTGTGCTTCTCTTTATTGCTGTCGGCTGCCGCGTGCGGTGCCAACCCGCCCGCTGACATTTCCGACGGCACTTCCAACAAGGCGACCACCACCTCTTCCACCACGGTATCGAGCGCGTCGACCACCGCGTTGACCGATGCCGCGTCGTCGTTTGCGACGACGACCAAAGCGCCGACCAAGTCGACCATCAAAACCACTGCAAACAAGGGAACAACGACAACGACAAAAGCCACCAAGCCGACCGAAGAGCCGAAAACCGACACGCTGAATTTGGCGGTGGACGGTAAATCGACCTACGTCATCGTTGTGAGTGAAAACGCAACCGATACCGAACGCACCGCCGCTTCGGAACTGCGGTCGTATTTTTCGGATATCACGGGATGCCGCTTGTCCATTAAAAAGGACAGCGAGGCGCCCACCGTCAATGAGATCGTTATCGGCAAAACCAACCGTGAAAAGAGCGGGGAGTTTGACCGCGCCGAACTCGGCAACGACGGGTTTGTCATCAAGACGGTTGACAAGAAACTGTTTTTGGCGGGCGGCGGCGATCGCGGCACACTGTACGCGGTATATGAATTTTTGGAAGCGTATTTGGGTTGCCGCTTTTACACGATCGGCGCGGAAAAGGTGCCGAAGACCAAAACCATTGTCCTTGACCCCATTGGAGAGGACAAACAAATTCCCGCATTTGAGTACCGTTGCGTGTATTGGGGTGAATACCGTGACAACGATATCGCCGTTAAGCGCAAGCTTAGCGGCAGTACGAAAGGCGCCATCAGCGAAGAGTGGGGCGGCAGCATCGATTATGCCGACGATTTGTTCGTACATACCTTTAACGATTTCGTCCCGCCCAATGAATATTGGGCATCCCATCCCGAATATTTCCGTCTTACTGCAAACGGCGACCGCGATCCCGCGCAACTGTGCCTCTCCAACCCCGATGTGTTGAAGATCATCACCGAAAAGGTGCGCAAACATTTGGCCGACAACCCGAATGCGGAACTCATTTCCGTTTCGCAAGAGGACACCACCCCCGGCAACTGCCACTGTGAAAGCTGCCGCAAGGTGGATACTGCCGAGGGATCGCCCGTGGGGACGATGCTTCACTTTGTCAATGCCGTGGCACGGGACATTAAAGAAGATTTCCCGCAGGTGAAGATCCACACGTTGGCCTACCAATATACCCGCACCCCGCCGAAAACCGTGAGACCCGACGACAACGTGGTGGTGCAACTGTGTGACATTGAGTGTTGTTTCTCTCACCCGCTCGTGATGCAATGCGACGCGTCGTCGAATTCGTTTTACAATGACCTCAAAAAGTGGTCGGCCATCACCGATAATCTGTACATTTGGGACTACACCACCGACTACGCTCACTACAACGTTACCTTCCCGAACTTCAACGTTCTGCGAGACAACATTCGGCTGTTCGCCGACAACAACGTGCTCGGCGTGTTCGAACAAGGGGCATACCAATCGGTTAGCGGCGAATTCGGTGAACTGCGTTCCTACCTGCTCGCCAAATGTTTGTGGGATCCGTATATGACCGCCGAGGAATTCAGTGCACATATGGACGATTTTCTGCAAGGCGTGTACGGCGAGGGCGGCAAATACCTGCGCGAGTATATCGACCACGCACAAGAACTTGTCAAAAACACCCATTTCGGCACCTTTGCATCGGTGGAAACGCTGTTTTATCCCTCGTTTGTCAAGACCGACGACAACCGCGCCCTTCCCGCCGACCTCACGTTTGACAAGATCCAACACTACACGAGCACCGATTGGGAGCCGTTTATCAATTGGTATACCCAAATGACCCCGAACAGCATCATTGCCTGCGGCGAAGATCGGTTTGCCAAAGCGATGGCGGCCGCCGAAACCGAACAGCAAAAAATGCGGCTTGACCGCGCGTTCATTCAAGTGGAATATCTCCGCTCGTTCTACTATTACCATTATTACAAAGAATACGTTCGCACGGATATGGCCAAACTCATCAACGCGTATTTTGCCGCGCATCCCTCGGGACTGACCGCCGAGGAGATCGCCGCGTACAGCGACACGGTTTCCCGACACGTGGAAATGGTCTGTTCTGACAAATATCGGCAATACAACCAAGCGTTGGCTCAAAAACTCTATTCATACAAAATACATCGGCACGAAGGCGACGTGGACGCCCAATTCGTCAATCCGAATCTGGACAATCCGCCTTCGCGGTGGTAATAACCACTCACAGCCGCAAACAAAGTTTGCGGCTGTTTTACTTGCGGGCAACTTGACAACGGGGTTGCTTTTACGGTATAGTATGCTTGTAGAATTTTGTACAAGCGGTGAGAAATATGAAAAACAAAACCTTATCGTTGGTGGTCCCCTGCTATAACGAAGAAGCCAACGTCCACGCATTTTACGAGGCGGTCGTCAAGGCGTTTGACGGCAAGATCGACTCGTACGAACTCGTGTTCGTGAACGACGGCAGTCGCGACAACACGTGGGCTGAACTGAAGAAACTGCACGCGGAAAACAAGAACGTGAAGATCCTCAACTTTTCGCGCAATTTCGGCAAGGAAGCCGCGATGTTTGCGGGACTTCACAAGGTGACGGGTGATTACGTGACCATCATCGACGCCGACCTGCAACAACGCCCCGAACTCGTGGTGGAGATGGTGAACTTTTTGGAAGAGAACCCCGACTACGACAGTGTCGCGATGTTCCAAGAAGACCGCAACGAGGGCAAGGTGCTTTCGTTCTTTAAAAAGTCGTTCTATCGTCTTATCAACTCGATGTGCGAGATCGATTTCCGCTCGGGTGCGAGTGATTTCCGCACCTTCCGCCGCTACGTGGTGGACGCCGTGCTGGAAATGAAGGAATATTTCCGTTTTTCCAAGGGCATCTTCTCGTGGGTGGGGTTCAACACCTACTTTATGCCCTACACCGCCGAAGAACGCCAAGCGGGGCAAACTTCGTGGTCGTTTAAGAAATTGCTTAAATACGCGATTGAAGGCATCACCGCCTTTACCACCGTTCCGCTGAAGATCTCCGCCTACATCGGCGGCGCGTGTTCGGCGTTCTCGCTCATTTATATGCTCGTGGTATTGATTCAAAAACTCTTCTTCGGCATCGACATTCCCGGTTACGCCACCACCATCGTGCTCATTCTGCTCATCGGCGGTATCCAATTGTTAGCGCTCGGCGTGATGGGACAATACATCTCCAAAATTTACATTGAGGGCAAAAACCGCCCCATTTTCATCGTGAAAGAGTATTGCGACAAGGATAACGAGGACTGATATGGACAAACTGAAGCAATTGTGGGGAAAATACAAAGAGGTGCTGTTGTACCTCATCTTCGGGGTGGCCACCACCGCCGTGAATTTTGTGATCTATTCCCTACTCGTGAAACTGCTGCACTGCAATATGACCCTCAGCAACACGGTAGCGTGGTTGGGGGCGGTCATTTTCGCCTTCGTCACCAACAAGTTGTTTGTGTTTGAAAGCAAACGGTTTGATCTTGCCGTTTTGGCGAAAGAAATTCTGTCGTTTTTCGGCGCGCGTATTCTGTCGGGTGTCATTGAGATCGTGTTGCCCGAACAGCTGGTCAACCTCGGGTTGGATGCGACGATCTTCGGCATCGACGGGTTGGTTGCCAAAGCGCTGGTCAGCGTGATCGTGATCGTGCTTAACTACGTGTTCAGCAAACTGTTTATCTTTAAAAAGAAAAAGGAGAACGACCGATGACCGAGCGTATGGATTGGAAAAAGCGTGTGTTTTCACACATTCGCGACGATCTGAACAACAAGGTTTACGTGTGGGGACTTATCCTGCTCACGTTGGCGGCGTACGGGTTCACCTTTGCACACGTTTCCTATGGGATCGACGATTTCGGCGTGCGCCACTATTTGGATCTGTCTCCCGAAAATCACGGCAATATGTTGCAACAAGGTCGCTTGATTCACATTTTGTTTTACTTTGTCGGCGGTCTTGTGGACGTGATCCCCTTTTTGAACAACTTCCTCTCCGCCGTGTTGATGACGGTGTCGGCCGTGTTGTTTAACGGCCTGTTTGCCGCCGCCACCAACAACCGCTTCAACACCTTTTGGAAACTGACCTTTTTGGGATTTTACATCTCTTATCCCCTGTTGGCGTTTAAATTCATTTACGATCTGGATGTATTTGTGACCGCGCTTGCCTACGTATGCGTGGCACTGTCGCTCGTCTTTGGTTTTGCGTTTACCGAAACACACAAACTGCGCGACGGGGTGGCCGCCGCTGTCTTGGCTCTCTTTGCCATCGGCAGTTACGAATCCTTCAATGCGGTGTACATTTGTGCCGTGTTGCTTGTGTTTATCCTGCTGTGCATCTTCAAAAACTATGAAACCAAACGAGTGTGGGGAAACGGGTTCATATTGGCCGGTATTTTGGTGGCCGACTTGGCCGTGTATTACGGCGTTGTGAAACTGTTGCAAACCCTCACCGGCAACCCCGCTTATTCGCGGTACAACATCTTTTCTGCCAACGGTTCCGTGGTGGATATTGTGAAACGGGTACTCAAAAAACTGTTTAACCCCGCTCTGTTGGCCACCGTGGAATTTATGGTATGCATCGTCTTGTTTATCGCGGTGATCGTGTTTTTCCTCATCCGCAAAAAGCGGCCGCTGCTGTTGCTGCTCGGGTTCGGTTTCGGTGTGTTTTTGGTTATCGTCAACGTCATTCAAGCCTCGATGCTGTACCGTTGTTGCCAAGCGTTTAATCTGTTTATTGCCGCCACGGCGCTGCTTGTCACGGCGTGTTTGGACAAACAAAAGGTGTTGCGCATCCTCTCGTCAGCCGTTGCGGTGATCGTGTTGGTGTTGCAACTGAAAGATATGAATCTCTGGTTTTACAAAGATTGGACCAATTACCAAAAGAACGCACACGCCATTGACTGCATCGCCACCGACCTGTACGCGGATTATTCGGTGGACAGCAAGCCGATATGCTTCGTCAACCGCGACTATTCCTCGTTCCTTATGTCGTGGGACGAATCCATTATGCAAACCGAGATCGGCGAGTCGCCCATCGTGTCGTCCATCCGCTTTTTGGGGGACATCACCTCCGACGCGACCTTCCAGCTGTTTGAATATCAAGCCTACGACAAACTGATCCATCCCACCGTTGAGCAGGTACAAAAGGCGCAAGAATATTCCACCTCGATGCCCGCTTATCCGACCGACGGGTATATCGTCGAGCTGGATGATATTATTGTGGTGAATATGGGAAAGGTCAACTGATACACAGCCGTCCCTTAAGGGGGCGGCTTTTTTTGACAAATTTGTAATTTTTGCAATTTAGTACTTTACTTTGCTAACGCGATGGTGTATAATGAGGGCAACTTACAACAAAGAGAGGTTATTTGTGTTATGAAACGTGTATTGGTATTGGCATTGGCGCTTGTCGCCTGTTTGCTCGTGTTGGGATTGGCTGCTTGCGGCAATACGAGCAAGTCGGATTTGGATTACGTAAAGAAGAATGGTAAGATCGTCGTCGGTATCACCGACTTTGCCCCGATGGACTATGAAAAGACCGAAGGCAGCGGCGAATGGATCGGTTTTGACGCCGATATGGCCAAAAAGTTTGGCGAGTATCTGGGCGTGGACGTGGAGTTCCTCGAAATCAACTGGGGCACCAAAGCGACCACCCTGGAAACCAAAGAGATCGACGTGGTGTGGAACGGTATGACCATCACCGACGAAGTCAAAGGTTTGATGGGCGTCAGCGAACCCTATTGCATGAACGCGCAGGTCGTGGTGATGAAACAAGACATCGCCGCTGACTACACCACCAAAGAAAGCCTCAACACCCTCACCTTTGCGGTGGAAGACGGTTCGGCCGGCGCAAAGGCACTTGATGAACTCAACATCGCTTACACCGCGTGTGACGACCAAGCGAAAGCGTTGATGGAAGTGGCTTCCGGCAGCTCGCAAGCGTGCGTGATCGATTTGTTGATGGCCGGCGCGATGATCGGCGAAGGCACCAGCTACCCGACCTTGACCACCACCGTGGAACTCACCAGTGAGGAATACGGCGTGGGCTTCCGTAAGGAAAGCGACCTGATCGCCAAGTTCAATGAGTTCTGGAAAAAAGCCTACGATGACGGCACCGTGATGCAGGTGGCTACCACCTACGGCATCGCCCAAAACATCATCGAAAAATAAAAAACGGGGGGCTGTCCGCGAGGTCAGCCCCCATCCTTTGTGATAGGAGAGTCTCTATGTCTTTTTGGGAAGTAACCCTTTCGTTGCTGCGCGGATTGGGAACGACGGGGCGGTTGTTCTTTTTAACGCTTCTGTTCGCTCTGCCGCTCGGTCTGCTCATCTGTATGGCCTCCACTTCGCGGTTTGCCCCGCTACGGTGGCTGACCAAAACGGTGGTGTGGGTCGTGCGCGGCTCACCGCTGATGTTGCAGATCCTCATTGTGTATTACGGTCCCGGATTGGTGTTCGGTTGGCCGCTGTTGCCGCGTTTCATCGCGGCGCTTGTCACCTTTGCCATCAACTACGCCTGCTATTTTTCGGAGATCTACCGCGGCGGTATCCAATCCATTCCGCGCGGGCAATACGAGGCGGGGCAGGTGTTAGGTCTCACGCGGTCGCAGGTGTTTTTCAAGGTCACCTTGTTGCAACTGGTCAAACGCATCGTGCCGCCGATGGGCAACGAGTTTATCACCTTGGTGAAGGACACCGCGCTTGCCCGCGTGATTATGGTGTACGAGATTATTTGGATCGGCGAATCCTACATCAAAAAAGGGATGATGTGGCCGCTGTTCTATACCGCGGTGTTTTACTTGATCGCCAACGGTGTACTAACCGTATTGCTGAACAAGTTCGAGAAGAAACTCGATTACTTCAAAGCGTAAAGGAGGGCTTCGTATGGCAATGTTAGAAGTACAGAATATTCGCAAAAGTTTCGGCAAGCTGGAAGTCCTCAAAGGCATTGATTTTTCGCTTGAAAAAGGACAAGTGTTGTCCATCATCGGTTCTTCGGGCAGCGGCAAAACGACGCTTTTGCGGTGTCTGACGTTTTTGGAACGTGCCGAGCAAGGCAGCGTCACCGTCAACGGCGACACCATTTTCGACGCCGCGGAGGTGGGCAAAATTTCCGCCGCGGAGCAACGCCGTCGGCAGTTGCATTTCGGGCTTGTGTTCCAAAACTTCAATCTGTTTCCGCAATACACCGTGTTGCAAAACGTGTGCCTGGCACCCAAACTCCAGGCCAAAGAGCGCCCCGATTACAAGCAACACACCAAGGAGATCATCGCCGAAATCGAGGCGAAAGCCCACGCGCTGATCGATCAGGTGGGGCTTTCCGCCAAGTGCGATGCGTACCCGTGGCAACTCTCGGGCGGTCAACAGCAGCGCGTGGCCATTGCCCGTGCGTTGGCGCTGGATCCCGAAATCTTGTTTTTTGACGAACCGACCTCGGCACTCGATCCCGAGTTGACGGGTGAAATTTTACACGTCATCAAAGATCTGGCGGGTCGCCGTATGACCATGGTAATCGTGACCCACGAGATGCAATTTGCGCGCGAAGTATCCGACCACGTGTTGTTTATGGACGGCGGTTTGGTAGTGGAAAGCGGTACACCCGAGCAGGTGTTCGACCACCCCGAGCACGAGCGTACGCGCGAATTTTTGTCGCGCTTTACGCAAGCGTAAGGACGGATGACGATGAATTTCCTTTCTCCCGTTTTGCGCCGCATCCTTGCCACGTTCTTTCTCCTGCTCTTCGTGTTGGCGGCGATCGCGTATCTGCCACACGCGGCGGGATGGTTGGCGTTGCTCGCCGTGGTGTTGTTCCTGCCCGTTCCCGCTTGGCAACAGCTTCTTGAGCGGTGGCTGAAAAAGGTACAACCGCTTGTGAGCGTTGCGGTCGCGTTGTCGGTCTTTTTGGCGGCACCCACCTCACGCGAATTGCCGCCGGTTTCAACACCGACGTTGCCGACCGCGACAACGATGGTCACCACCCGTACCACGGCGACCACTGCCGAACAGGAAGCGACCTACATTCTCAACAGATCCAGCAAAAAATTTCATCTGCCGAGTTGCGCCAACGGTCAAAAGATCAAAGAGGAAAATCGCCTCACCTACACGGGAACGCAACGCGAACTCAAAGAGGACGGGTATTCCCCGTGCGGCAATTGTTTGCCATAGAAAAAAGCCACGCATATCGCGTGGCTTTTCGTTTATTCAAATACCGTTTCGATCACTTTGCCGCAACCTGTCGGCGAATAGCGCCACCGTTCCAGGTGTCCTTCGGTGATGAAATAGTGAAGCGGGGCGGGCATCTCGCCCGTTTCTTGGGCGTCGATGAGCACCAATTTGAGTTTCATTTTGTCGGTGAGAATGTTTTTGATGTACACCCCCGCGTGTTGACCGACGCACACGCCTTCGCGCGGTTCGGCAAGCCCTGCCAAGTTGGGAGTGAGTTCCACGAAAATACCGTAGTCCTCCACCGAACGCACGATACCCATCACCGTTTCGCCTTGCGCAAACAAGGCGGCGTTTTCTTCCCACGTGCCGAGCAGTTCGCGTTGCGACAGGCAAATGCGGTTATCTTCAATCGAGGTGATCACCGCATAAATATCCATCCCCACGCACAACCGATCGGCGGGATGAGCAATACGGCTGACCGAAATGCTCGCAATCGGCAACAGCGCCGGTATGCCGCACCCAATGTCACAAAACGCACCGAAACTTTCGAGGCGTGTGACACGTGCCGAAATGACATCCCCACGCCGCAGGCGGTTGACAAATTCGCGGCGACATTTCTCTTGTGCCGCGCGGCGGGAGGCAATCACTCGGCATTTGCCGTCGGGACCCGTTTCAAATCCCGTCACCAAAAAACTGACCGGTTTGGATACGCGCGAGATCAGCGCGATGTCCCGCGTGGTACCCTCCGCGATGCCGAGCGCCCCCTCCTCATACGGGATGATACCCGCCATACACGGCAATTCGATGTGCAAATTGTGTTCACCGTCACATAGTACCGCGCGCGCCTCCACGATCTCACCGAGCGCGGCGGCTTCGGCCAGTGCGCTTTCCGAACGGATGCGGCGGCGGTTGGCCAGCGTGTTGAGCAACATCCCTTCCGGGAAAAATTCCGTCATCTCTACTGTCATTCCTTTCTCCTGCATTTCTTCTCTTTGGATCATCTGATTCATATATATGCCTTCCTTTTCTGTTCCATTCGGGAAAGATGACGCGAGAATTCGACTTCTGGCGAAAAAGACATATTTCCCGACGGATTTTAAACAAATATAAGCCGAAAGTCTCTTTTTATTCGGCTCGGCTTTTGTTATAGTATAGTTAGGATAACATACACGAAAGGGTGTTTTTTGTAGAAATGAAGATGCATGGATTGGAAATTTCCGTTAAAAATCTGCCTGTTCTCGACAAAGGTTTCGTGCCGATGGCGGCGTTCTGCCGTGACTTTGAGGCTTCGGCCAAAAACGGCAAAGAAATTGCCGTGGCGGTGGAGCGCAACCAAGGTCAAATCGCGGTGCGCCGTTTCCGCATTCACGGCACTGCCGCTATGCGCGAGGCGGACGCGGTATACGTGGATCGCACCGTCAAAATGCTGCTGTGGGCTTACGGTGGCTTCAAAGTGATGATCGGCGGCGACGATGAGATCGGTGCCGTGATCGCGAAAGCGTATGCCAAAGGGGGCTCGCGTGAATTTGACGCCAACTTTATGGCGCGCGTGTACGAGCGTCCGTTCGAAGTGGAATCGCTGGCGCTGTGCGACATCCCCGCGGCCAAATCCTCCGCGCAATCGGTCGGCCGTAACGTGGACGGTTGCCGCATCGGTTTTGACGCCGGCGGCAGCGACCGTAAGGTGTCCGCGGTAGTGGACGGTGTGTCGGTCTATTCCGAAGAAGTGGTGTGGTTCCCCAAAACCAACGCCGACCCCGATTATCACTATCAAGGAATCCTCGATGCGTTCCGCACCGCCGCTTCCAAAATGCCGCGCGTGGATGCCATCGGCGTGTCCTCGGCGGGTGTGTATATCGACAACCGCGCGATGGTGGCTTCGCTGTTCATCAAAGTGCCGGAAGACGAGTTTGACGCGAAGGTGAAAAACATCTACCTGCGTGCCGCCAAAGAACTGGGCGAAAACATCCCGATCGAAGTAGCCAACGACGGCGACGTGACCGCACTCGCGGGCGCGATGAGTCTGGAAAAGAACAACATTCTCGGTATCGCGATGGGTACGTCCGAAGCCGCGGGTTACGTGGACGGCGACGGCAACATCACCGGCTGGCTGAACGAACTCGCGTTTGCCCCCGTGGACCTGCAAGAAGATGCGATGGTGGACGAATGGTCGGGCGACAAAGGCTGCGGTGTGAAATACTTCTCGCAAGACAGCGTGATCAAACTCGCGCCCCGTGCCGGCATCGTGCTGGACGAAGCGCTCTCCCCTGCCGAGAAACTCAAAGTGGTGCAACACGAGATGGATATGGGCAACAAAAATGCCGACGATATCTACCTCTCCATCGGCACCTACCTCGGTCACACCCTCGCCTACTACGCGATGTACTATGAAATCGGCGACGTGTTGCTGCTCGGTCGCGTGATGTCCGGCAAAGGCGGCGATATCATCATTGCCGAAGCGCGCCGTGTGCTGGACGAAGAATATCCCGAAGTGGCCGCGATGGAACTCCACCTGCCCGACGAAAAAATTCGCCGCGTGGGTCAATCCGTTGCCGCCGCCAGCTTGCCGAAAATCGGCTGAATAAAACGATAAAACAAGCACCTGCCTCTCGGCAGGTGCTTGTTTTTGGTTATTCCGTAATCCAGTTGGGAATCAAAAGCGGGTGATTTAATTCCTCTATATCGGTGCCGAAACTGCAAAGGTATAGTGCTTCTCCAAATTTTCGCACTTCTGCAAAAAACACTGGTGCATCGGCGAGGGTCACACGAACATAGGCAAATCTTCCGGTAACTTGCTTATCGCTTAGCGACGTCGTAACGTCCACTTCCGCACCATCCGTTACAAATCCCCAGGAATCCAACTCCGATAATACAAACGTGCTCGCTTCATCCTTTTGAGGGGTGGCGGATAGACCATCAGGAAAAGAACATTTGATTCCATAAATACGTTCTTGTTGAGCAAGCACGTAACAGGTCGCCCCCAAACCATCCGTCGTCAAACCTTTGTAATACCATACTACGTTGCCACTCGGTTTCGTTTCTGCATTCGAAAACGTAAAGAGCACGTCTTCTCCTTTCAAGCGCGCCACCAATTGTTGTTTATCCTCACTCGGGGTTAGCAAATTCAGTTCAGGAGTCGGCAGAGTCGTGGTTGTCGGCGTACCCGGAATCGTTTTTTTTGTTTTCGTCGTCATTGTCGTATCCGTCAAAAAAACGGTAGTCGTGGTTTCGGTATTGGATTCGGTCGATACCCCAAAAGACCCTTTATCCGCCACAGTACCAATGGTGACCGCCGCTTTTTGTTCCGTAACGGTAGCCAACACCGTCGTGGTTGTCGTTGTTATCTCGGCAGTAGTCGTGCTTGTCTTCGTCGTGGTGGTCGTCTCAACCGTGGTGATCGTGGTCGGCGCGGTGGTTGTGGTTGCAACCGAGCCACCCTCACCACAAGCGGAAAGGAGAAAAACTATCAGCAATAGCAATCCACACCAATATTTTTTCTTGTTAATCCTCATTTTATCCTCCCTTCTCTACTAAAACAATATCCCGAAAATGGTTTGGCCTACGTGTTCACCTCTCTCTACAAAAATATGGATAACCGTAGTCGTGCAACCACGGCTCTCATCTATATACTACGGTTCTGATAAGAAATGTCACACGATATTTCAAAAAATTTTACTCATTTTCATTCTTTCGGGCGGGGAAACCCCGCCCCTACGCGCAAAAACGGGGCTGTGTCAATATTTTTGGTCGTCACACACGATGGTTGTTTTTTTACGCTGTTTGTGTTAAAATAAAGCCAAAGGAGAGATGACCGATGATTTCGTTACCCGAAATTTTGGCTACGGTGGATCACACCGTCTTGTCCCCCGCCACCACCAAGGCGGATATTTTGGCACTGTGCGACGATGCACGGCAATATCGCACCGCATCGGTGTGCATTCCGCCGTCCTTTGTGAAAGTGGCGGCCGAGTACCTGCAAGGCGATATTCCCGTTTGCACCGTGATCGGGTTTCCGACGGGGTACGTGGCCACGGCGGTTAAGTGCGAGGAAGCGCGGTTGGCGGTGGCCGACGGTGCCGACGAGATTGATATGGTCATCAACATCGGCTGGGTAAAAGACGGCCGTTTGGATGATGTTTTGACCGAAATTAACGCCGTGAAAGCGGCGTGTAACGGCAAACTGCTGAAAGTGATTATCGAAACGTGTTTGCTCACCGATGAAGAAAAAATCACGCTTTGCGACATCGTGTCCCGCTCGGATGCCGATTTCATCAAGACCTCCACCGGTTTTTCCACGGGTGGCGCCACCCTGCACGACATTGATCTGTTTGCGAAACACGTGCACAGCGGCACCAAAATTAAAGCCGCGGGCGGTATTCGCAGTTTGGACGATGCGCGCGCTTTTTTGGAACACGGTGCCCATCGTTTGGGCACCAGTTCGGTGGTGCGCCTTGTCAAAAACGGTGGCGGTGACGGCAGTTCCTACTAAAAAAGGAGTATGCGTATGAAAAAACGCGTTTTTCTCATTGTCCTCGACAGCGTGGGCATCGGCCACGCGCCCGATGCCGCCGCATTCGGTGACGAAGGGGCACACACGCTTCTCTCGGTGAGCCGTTCGAAAAAACTGCACATTCCCACCTTGCTCGCAATGGGGCTTGGCAACGTGGAGGGCTCGCCTTTTGCGCCCGTTTCCGCCCCCACGGCGGCGGTGGCGCGGTTGCAGGAACACTCACACGGCAAGGATACCACCACGGGTCATTGGGAACTGGCGGGTTTTGTGAGCAAGCGCCCGTTCCCCACCTATCCCGACGGATTCCCCGATGAATTGCTCGCGGCATTTTCTCGTCAAACGGGGTGCGGGGTGTTGTGCAACAAGCCGTATTCGGGCACACAAGTGATTGCCGACTACGGCGAAGAACATCGGCGAACGGGTGACTTGATCGTGTATACGTCCGCCGACAGTGTATTTCAGGTAGCGGCGCACGAGGATATCGTTCCGCCCGAACAACTGTATGACTATTGCCGCATCGCACGGCAGTTGCTCACAGGGGAACACGCCGTGGGGCGCGTGATCGCGCGCCCGTTTACGGGTGAGCATCCCTTTACCCGCACCGAACGGCGGCGCGATTTTTCGCTGGAACCGCCCGCGGGTTTGTTGCCCGAAGCGGTGCAGCAAGCGGGGCTTGACTGCATCGGTGTGGGCAAGATTGGCGACATTTTTGCCGAAAAAGGGCTCACCGAAGTCCTCCACACCCACGGAAACGCCGACGGGATGGCGCAAACCGCCGCCCTTGCCGCGCGCGATTTTCACGGGTTGTGTTTTGTGAATTTGGTGGATTTTGATATGCTGTACGGTCACCGCAACGACGTGGACGGCTATGCCGCCGCGTTGTCGGAATTTGACCGCTGGCTTGCCGCATTTTTGCCGACACTCGGCAAGGACGACGCGCTGCTCATCACCGCCGACCACGGGTGTGACCCCGCCTTTCCCGGCACCGACCACACGCGCGAGATGGTGCCGTTATTGCTGTACGGCAACGGCATTGCGCCCGAAAACCACGGCACGTTACCGTTTGGCACGGTAGCGACCGCTGTAACACGTTTATTGGGGGTATCCGAATGACACACGACATGTTATTGGCCCTTGCCAAAGAGGCACTAAAAAACGCCTATGCGCCGTATTCGCGGTTTACCGTTGGTGCGGCACTGCTGTGTACCGACGGCACGGTGTATACGGGTTGCAACATTGAAAACGCAGCCTTTTCCCCCACCGTATGTGCCGAGCGCGTGGCGTTCTTTAAAGCTGTCAGCGACGGCAAACGCGATTTTACGGCCATTGCCATCGTGAACGGAAACGGCACGCCGTGCTCGCCGTGTGGCGTGTGCCGACAGGTGATGGCGGAGTTTTGTGCGCCCGACTTTACCGTGGTACTCGAAAATAACGGTGCACCCGCTGCGTATCCGCTGGCGGAACTGTTGCCGCATTCGTTTGCATTATAAGAAAATCGCCTCTGCCGATGGCAGAGGCGATTTGTTTTACATCTTTTCGGGGGCGTCGATCTTGAGAAGCGTGAGCACGTTTTTGAGGGTGATGCGGGCGGCTTCACACAGCGACAAGCGCGCTTGTTGCAGATCCGCTTCCACGCCGCGCACACGACACGCGTTGTAGAATTTGTGGAACAGGGTGGCAAGTTCCATCGCGTAACGCGTCATCCCCGCAGGGTCTTGGTCCTTGGCACACGAAACGATCGCACCGGGATAGGCGGTGAGATGACGGATGAGGTCGCGCTCCTCGCTCGTTTGCAACAAGACGAGTTGCTCGTCCGACGGGGCGGAAAGCGTGACACCGTCCTCCGCCAACGTGCGGAAGATGGAGCACAGACGTGCGTGGGCGTATTGCACGTAGTACACGGGGTTGGAGGAGGATTCCTCAATGGCCAAGCCGAGGTCGAAGTCCATTTGGGTAGACGCTTCGCGCAGGTTGAAGAAGAAACGCGCGGCATCGACAGGCACTTCGTCGAGCAGGTCCGCCAGTTGGATGGCTTTGCCCGAACGCTTGGACATACGCACCACTTCACCGTCACGCATCAAGCGGACAAGTTGAATGAGCACGATTTGGAGTTTGTTACCGTCCAGACCGATGGCATCCATCGCGCCTTTCATACGCGCCACGTGGCCGTGGTGGTCGGCACCCCACACGTCGATGCAGGTGTCGAATCCGCGGGCAAATTTGTTGCGGTGGTAGGCGATATCGGCGGCAAAGTAGGTCGGGTTGCCGTTGGCACGGACGAGAACTTCATCCTTGATGCCTTCTTCCACGCCGTCGCGATTGGTATGTTTTTTGCCTTGATATTTTTCGCCGTGTTCGCCCGCACGGTACCACAGCGCGCCGTCCTTTTCGTAGGTGAGGCCGCGTTCGGTCAGCAAGTCAATGACTTCTTGCAGTTCGCCGTTTTGGTGCAACACCGATTCGTGGAACCAACGGTCGTATTCAATGCGATATTTGGCCATATCGCGGTGCATTTTGTCGATGTTGAGCGGCAAGGCATACGCCACCAGCGCATCACGGCGTTCGCGTTCTTCGGCGTTTACGAACGAATCGCCGTACTTCGCGGCAAAGCCTTTGGCGTGTTCACGGATATCGTCGCCGTGGTAGGCATCTTCGGGCATCACGATTGCCTCTTCGCCTTTGTAGAGTTGCAGATAGCGCACTTCCAGCGACAAGGCGAATTTTTCGATTTGGTTGCCCGCGTCGTTGACGTAAAATTCACGGCTGACTTCGTAGCCCGCGGCATCCAGCACCGAGGCCAAGCAGTCACCCAGCGCGCCGCCGCGCGCGTTGCCCATGTGCATCGGGCCGGTGGGGTTGGCGGACACGTATTCCACCATCACCTTTTTGCCTTCGCCGTAGTTGCTGCGACCGTAGTTGTCACCCTCAGCCAACACTTCTTTGACGGCGTCACCGTAATAGGAATCGGCCAAGAAGAAGTTTAAGAAACCGGGGCCCGCCACTTCCACACGGGACAGCGCGGTGCCGTCCAATTCCAGATGAGCGGCGATCGCCTCGGCAATTTGGCGAGGCGCTTTTTTAAAGGCGCGCGCCGACACCATCGCCGCGTTGACCGCCAGGTCACCGTGGGTGCGGTCGGCCGGCGTTTCCACCGCAAAGGGAGGCAACGCTTCGTTCGGCAGTTCGCCTGCCGACACGGCGGCTTGTACCGCTTTTTCGATGGCAAGGCGCAGTTGAGATTCGGTTTTTTGCACGATCGTAGACATTAACAGGACACTTCCTTGACAAGTATTTCAATTTCGTTTTGGGTGGCACCGCCGCCCATATCCAAACGGTACGACGCGTTTAGCACGCCGCCGTGTTCTCCGAGACGATTATCCAGCCGTTGCGCCGTCACACCGATGGTGAACGCGCCGTACGGCGTTTGGTAGTTGCACAAATGCGTCATCCCCACCTGCAAGGTCATCACTGAAGCGGTTTCGCCGCGACGGTCAATCACCACTTTGTCGGGTGTGACGGTGAGGGTGGTGGACGCTTCCTCTTCCGTATAGGATAAACGGAGCAATCGACCACGTTTTTCGAGGGTGCCGACGGCTTGTTGCTCGGTACGGTCGCACTCCCCGTCCATATACTGCGTGGCACGCACCGTGACGGTTACGGTCATCCTTCGTCACCGTCCCACTTGATCTCTTCCACGCATTCACCCACGGGGCGACCGAGAAAGCGTGCCGCAAGTTCACCAAAATCGTGCGGACGGTCACTGACGAAGAAGCGGCAGGAACCCTCGTCGCACCGAGCGAGAGCATCGTGTTCACGCAACAGTTCGGCGCACGCCTTGGCACAAGCTTCGCCCGAGTCGATCAACGTCACCCCATCCCCCAAAATATCCGCAAGAATGGGAGAAAGCAGCGGGAAGTGGGTGCAACCAAGCACCACCGTATCCACCTGCTGTTCAATGAGCGGTTGCAAATAGCGGCGCGCGACCGCCACAGTGGCTTCGTTATCCCGTTCGATCCATCCGCTTTCCACCAGCGACACGAAGAGCGGACACGCCGTGGCAAACACCTGCACGTCCCTCTCGCTTTCGGAAAGGGCTTTGTGGAACGCGCCCGAATGCACGGTGGCACCGGTGCCGAGAACGCCGATACACCCGTTTTTGGTAGCGCGCAAGGCGGCGCTTGCCGTGGGTTGCACAACACCCATTGCGGGAACAGGCAGACGGGTAAGCACGTCGGCCGCCACCGAACTGACCGTGCCGCAAGCGGCGATGATACATTTGACGTCCTGCCCGAGCAGGAAACGGCAATCTTGCTCGGTATACCGACGGATCGTTTCGGCACTGCGCGTGCCGTACGGGACACGCCCTGTATCACCGAAATAGACGATGTTTTCGTTCGGCAACAAGGTGACGAGTCGGCGCACGACCGAAAGGCCACCCAAACCGGAATCAAACACACCAATGGCACGATTGTCCACGCCGATTCCTCCCTTTTTGCACAGATATAGTCATTATACCATAGTATACGCAAAAAAACAAGCCGTTTTGACCGCAAAAAAGCGAGGATGAACCATCCTCGCTTTTGATGATTATTGGGCTTCCAAACGACACCGCTCGGAAATTTCACACATCTGCGTCCACTTGGCTTCCATATCTTGCAGCAAACGCATTTGGTTGCGGGTACGCACCAGGTTGTGATCTTCGAAATCTACTTTGAAGTACTTGTCACCGTTGAGGTAGTCGGTCATAAACCGCACCGCCAATTCGAGCGTCATAATATACGCACCGTAGGGCAACAGGTGAATCTCTTCATCGGTGAGCAGCCCGTCGGTTCCTTTGATGAAACCGCGCGTAAACTGTTCAAACAAGTTAAGGTCGAGCGATACTTTGGAGAGATCGCGCTCGTCCTCCGCCGCAGTGGAGGCGCCAAAACGAACGGCATCACCGAAATCATACAAGGAAGAACCGGGCATTACCGTATCCAAGTCGATCACGCAGACCGCTTTACCCGTTTCGGTATCGAACAGCACGTTGTTGATCTTGGTATCGTTGTGGGTGACACGGCGCGGGATGATGCCCGCGTTCAGCGAGTTCACGATGCGGCCGCAATCGTCGTATCGGTCAAGCAGGAAGCGAATCTCGTCCTGCATTTCGGCCACACGACCGCCTTCGTCGTTTTCAATCGCCTCGCGAAACGCCTCGTAACGTTTGGGGGTGTTGTGGAAATCGGGAATGATCTCGGTGAGGGTATCTGCCGGAAAATCGGCAAGCAATCCTTGGAACTCACCAAATTCACGCCCCGCTTCGTAAAACTGGTTGGGCGTGTGCACCATGTTGTGCGCCACCGTGTTGTACACGTATTCGTAAATACGGAAGAAATGCTTGGTGCTGGTGGTATAGTAATACGGTTTGCCGTCTTCCGCTTTGAGGAAGGACAAGACACGGCGGTCGTAACTGCCGTATTTTTCCACCAATTTTTTCTTGATGTGTTCGGTAACGGCCAAAATGTTGGTCATCACCTCGTCCGGGTGCTTAAACACGAAACTGTTAATGCGCTGAACGATATATTGTTTTTGGGCACCGTCATCTTCTTGTACGGTTACCAAATAGGTGCGATTGATATTTCCGGAACAGATCTCCTCTTTGGCTACGATGGGATCCGCAATGCCAAAGTGGGCGATGATGTCTTGAAAACTCATGCAATCCCTCTTTCTCAACGTGTTCGTTGTTCGGTGATGGGAAATTCGAAATTGTTAAGCAGTCAGCATACCGCTATATTATATCAAACTTGGCTAAAAAGTCAAGTTTTACGACTAACTTTCACAAATATGCGGCCAAAGCCCTACGATTGCGCTACTTTTTCGTCCTTCAAAAACCGACGAAGCAGTTCCAAATGACGCTGTTGTGCTTGCTTGTGTTCGTCCTTGGCACTGGCATCCACGTAGCGCACACCGATTACCAAGGGTTCGGGCAACATTTCGTCAATCTGCTCCTTGGGATAGTCGGACCAAACACTTTGCGCAAACGCCGAAAGATCAAACGTAAAATACGTACCGTCTTCGGCCACCGTTTCGCCCTCGGCACCGAGCGCGGTGAAAAACGAGAAATCTTCCTCCGCCGTCATACCGGCGATAAACGAGTTGTAGAACGACGGTGAAAACGCAAAAATCATCACGTCACCCGCCGCAATGTGGGCAATAACCGCTTGGCGGTTGTTGACGCCAACCTGCGTATACTCGTCTTCCTTTTGCACGTTAAGGGCTTGGATCTGCACGGCAACCTCACCGTCGCCGTTGACGTCTTCGGCATACGGCAGCAACGCCTTTTCGAGTTCTTCCACAATTGGCTCGGGAATATAGGTGGACGCCGCAATACAGATACTGTAATCGGGGGTCACCCGCGTGATCAACTGTACAATGAGCACCGCAGCGACGATAACCGCAAACACGCCGCCGAGGATTCCCCATTTATGATGATACCAGATGTTCTCGAGTTTGCCCTTCGGGGTCAACTGCGTGGAACGATCGGTATACTGCAATTCCTCTTCACTCACACCCACCAGATAACGTTCTCTGGCCATGGTTAAAGTCTCCTTTTTTGGTCGTGATAAAAAACGGGCAGAAAATCGGTTTCTGCCCGTTTTTTACAGTATAGCACATTCTCGGCGCGGTTGCAAGTGTTTTTGTCGAAATCTTACGAGGTCATCTTCTCCTGCTTCACCTTACGGTCGATCACGTGGCGTGAGGCGAGTTCGCGGTGAATGTCGGTAAGCGAAATGCCCGCCTCGATCATGAGTACCATCACGTGATAGGTGAGATCGGCAATTTCGTAGATGGTTTCCTTTTTGTCGTTATCTTTGGCGGCGATGATCACTTCGGTGCTCTCTTCGCCCACCTTTTTGAGGATCTTATCGAGGCCTTTTTCAAACAGATAGGTCGTGTACGAACCTTCTTTTTTCTCGATCTTGCGGCCTTCGATCAGGCTCATCAACCCTTCCAATGAAAATTCCTGCAATTCGTCGCTCTCCCACACGGGTTTGGTAAAACAGGAGGTCGTACCGGTGTGGCACGCAGGGCCGTCGGGTTCCACCATCACGACGAGCGCGTCGTTATCGCAATCGGCGGTGATGGATACGATGTGTTGATAGTTACCGCTGGTCTCCCCTTTGAGCCACAGTTCCCCGCGGGAACGGCTCCAAAAACACGTGAGGCCCTTTTCCATCGAGATCTGCAAGCTTTCACGGTTCATATAAGCAAGGGTGAGCACCTGCTTGGTGACCGCATCGGTCACAATGGCAGGGATGAGCCCCTGTTCGTCAAATTTGAGTTCGTTAATGTTCAGCATACGATTCATCCTTTCAGCGACGAGCGGGAATCCCGTTTTTCGCCATATAGTCTTTTAAATCGCGGATATCCACTTCCCCGAAATGGAAAATGGACGCCGCCAATCCCGCATCCACCTTCGGCAGCGTGCGAAACAGCTCGATAAAATGGTCCATATTGCCCGCACCGCCCGAAGCGATGACCGGCACCGACACCGCGTCACACACGGCGGCGAGCATTTCGAGGTCAAATCCGTTTTTCACGCCGTCGGTGTCGATGGAGTTGACCACCAATTCGCCCGCGCCGTCTTCCACGCAACGGCGAATCCACGAAATGGCTTCCATGCCCGTGTTTTCGCGGCCGCCTTTGGCGAATACGCGAAACACACCGTCCACACGTTTGACGTCGACCGACAGTACCACGCATTGGTCGCCGTACAATTTGGCGGCTTTACCGATCAGCGACGGATCGGCAATGGCACCCGAATTGACACTGACTTTATCGGCTCCGCACGCGAGCACCCGCTCAAAATCGGCGGTGGTGCGAATACCGCCGCCCACCGTGAGCGGAATAAACACCGAACGCGCGGTCTCACACAAAATGTCGGTGAACAGTTTGCGCCCCTCCGCCGAAGCGGTGATGTCGTAAAACACGAGTTCGTCCGCGCCGCCCGAAGAATAGTGTTTGGCGAGTTCCACGGGCGAAGCCACGTCACCGAGGCCTTGGAAATTGACCCCTTTGACCACGCGCCCGTCTTTGACGTCCAAACACGGGATGATTCTCTTTGTGATCATACCGCCACCTCAATTGCTTCCTTCAGATCGATCGCGCCCGTATAATACGCTTTGCCGATGATGGCACCGTACAACCCGAGTGCTTTCAAGCGATAAATATCCTCCATCGACGACACGCCGCCCGACGCCACGATATTCAGCGACACTTCCTCCGACAAGCGGCGGTACAACTCGGCATTGGCACCTTGCATCGCGCCGTCTTTGGAAATATCGGTACAAATGAGGGTGCGCACCCCCACCTGCTCCATATGTTTGCAAAACGCGAACGCTTCCCAATCGGCGCTTTCGGTCCATCCTTTGATGGCCACCTGCCCGTCACGAATGTCCACGCCGACCGCCACCGCATCGCCGAATTTTGCGACCGCTTGTTCCACAAATCCGTTTTCGGTGACCGCCGCCGTACCCAAAATAACACGGTCGATGCCGGCGGAAACATAGCGTTCAATGGTATCCATCGTGCGGATGCCGCCGCCCACTTCACAAAATAGGCCGGTTTCCTTTTTCAAGCGACAGATGAGGTCAAGGTGCGGGGTGGTGCCGTCTTTGGCGCCTTGCAGATCCACCAAATGAATGTGTCGCGCACCGCTTTGCACAAAATCGCGCGCAACCGCCACGGGGTCTTCGTTGTACACGGTCATTTGCGTGTAGTCGCCTTTGAAGAGGCGCACCGCGTTGCCGCCATACAGATCAATGGCAGGAAAAATGTTCATCGGGCATCCTCCTCACAAAACGCACGCAAAATGGCCAGTCCCACATCACCGCTTTTTTCGGGATGGAATTGGCAACCGTAAACGTTGCCGTTTGCCACCGCGGCGGTAAGCGGTGCACCGTAGTCGGACACGGCAATCACCGCTTCGTCACAATCGGCGGCATAAAACGAGTGCACGAAGTAGACGTAGTCCCCCTCACGGATATACCGAAACAAGGGCGTTTCGCGTGTCAGTTGCAACGCGTTCCACCCGATGTGCGGAATCTTGAGGTCGGCGGGAATCACGTCGGCAATGGGGCGAATGTTGCCCTTGATAAGGCCGAGCCCTTCGTGCTCGCCGTATTCAAAACTTTTGTCAAAGAGCAGTTGCATACCGAGGCAAATACCGAGCAGCGGTTTGCCGTTGCCCGCTTCTTCTTTCACCACGTCAGCAAGCCCCGAATCGCGCAGTTTTTGCGCCGCATCGCCGAATGCGCCGACACCCGGTAACACGAGTTTATCCGCGGCACGGAGCACCGCCGCATCGGCGGTCACCACCGCTTCGACACCCACGGCGGCAAACGAACTTTTCAGCGAAAAGAGGTTGCCGACACCGTAATCCACAATGGCTATCATCACAGAACTCCTTTGGTGGAGGGAATTTCGTCGGCAAATGCGGGATCAATGGCCACCGCGGCACGCAAACTGCGCGCCACCGATTTGAAGGAACCTTCCAAGATATGGTGCGAGTTGCTGCCCGCCAACTGACGGATGTGCAACGTGCACGCCGCCGCACGGGTAAAAGCAAGCCAAAATTCTTCGGCAAGTTCGGTATCAAACGTGCCCACTTTGGCGGCGGGCACGTCAACCGCGTAGCCGAGATAGGCGCGACCCGACAAGTCGACCGCCGACAAGATAAGTGCCTCGTCCATCGGCAACACGGTATCGCCGTAACGCACGATGCCTTTCTTGTCGCCGAGGGCTTCGGCAAACGCTTGACCGAGACAGATGCCGATATCTTCCACCGTGTGGTGGTCGTCCACCTGCGTGTCGCCCTTGCAGTTGACGATCAGGTCAAACCGCGCATGACGGGCAAACAAGGTGAGCATATGATCCAAAAAGCCGCAACCGCTGTCCACGGCACTGTTGCCGCTGCCGTCCAGCGCGAGTGACAAGGTGATGTCGGTTTCATTGGTTTTACGAATGATCGTCGCGTTTCTCATCGTGTATACTCCTCCAAAATCGTCTCGACGGTGCGAACAAATTGTTCCATTTCTTCGCGACTGCCGATGGTAATACGGTTATATGCCGCAAGGCGCGGGGCATCAAAGTGGCGCACCAAAATGCCGCGGTCTTTCAATTCGCGGTACAGTACCGCGCCGTCAACGGCTTCGTGTTTGGCAAACACAAAATTGGCCGCCGAATCGGTCATCGCAAATCCCAGACGACGCAACTCACGCATCGTGTACGCGCGGTTGTCCATCACCGCTTGGCAATTTTGGCGGGTATATTCCTCATCCGCCAACACGCCGAGACCTGCCGCGGCGGTCATACGGTTGATGTTGTACGGGTTGGTGGCGTATTTGAGCGTATTGAGGTCCTGAATCAGCGCCGCACAACCGACGCCGAACCCGAGCCGCGCCCCCGCCATGGAACGGGATTTGGAAAAGGTTTGGGTGACGAGCAAGTTGTCGTACTTGTGAATGAGCGGCACGCACGACTCGCCGCCGAAATCGACGTACGCTTCGTCTACCACCACCACCGAATCGGGGTTGCTTTGCACGATGCGCTCAATCGTATCGCGCGGCAGCACAATGCCCGTGGGGGCATTGGGGTTGGCCAAAAAGATGGTTTTGCCGATGCCGAGGTAATCATCCACGTTCACCGTCAGATCGTCCCCCAGCGGAATCTCGGTGTACGGCACGCGATTACACGCGGCAAACACCGAATAGAACCCATAGGTAATGTCGGGGAACGCGGCGGGATGCGCATCGTCGCAAAACGCCATAAAAGCAAAATTGAGAATGTCGTCCGATCCGTTGGTAAGCAACACTTCATCGGGCGAAACGCCGCACATTGCCGCAACTTTGGCGGTCAGTTCGGCGCTTTGCGGATCGGGGTACAGCTGCAAGCGCGCCGCCGCCTCGGCCGCGAGTGCCACCGCTTTTTCGGACGGCGGGAACGGCGATTCGTTGGTATTGAGTTTGATATACCGCTTGTCCTGCGGCTGTTCGCCGGGGGTATACGGCGTCAGCGCGCGGTATTTATCACTGAAAAATCGACTCATGATTCTTCCTCTAATCGAATGACCGCGCTTTTGGCGTGAGCGGTGAGACCTTCTTTTTCGGCAAAATACGCCACGTCACGCCCCACGCGGGCCAGCGCTTCTTTGGTAAAGTAGGTATATTGCGTCTTTTTGACAAAATCGTCCACCGACAGCGGGCTGGAGAATTTGGCGGTGCCGCTGGTGGGCAACGTGTGGTTGGGACCTGCCATATAGTCGCCGAGCGCTTCGGGACAATGTTTGCCCATAAAGATGGAACCCGCGTGGCGGATACCGTCGAGATAATCGAACGGGTTGTCCACACACAGTTCAAGGTGTTCGGGCGCGATCTCGTTGGCGATGTCCAGCACTACCGAGAGACTATCCGCCACGATGATCTTGCCGTTGTTATCAATGGACGCGCGGGCGATCTCGGCACGGGCGAGTTTTGGAATTTGCACTTCGAGTTCCGCCTGCACCGCTTCGGCGAGCGCCATGGAATCGGTGACCAGCACCGCGCTGGCGAGTTTGTCGTGTTCCGCTTGCGAGAGCAGATCGGCCGCCACGTAACGCGGGTCAGCGGTTTCGTCCGCCACGATCAAAATTTCACTCGGGCCGGCGATCATATCGATGGACACCGTGCCGAACACTTGCTTTTTGGCTTCCGCCACAAAGGCGTTGCCGGGACCGACGATCTTATCCACCTTCGGCACACTTTCGGTGCCGAACGCCAAGGCGGCGATGGCTTGCGCGCCGCCCACTTTAAAGATCTTGTCCACGCCGGCCACGTATGCCGCCGCCAAAATGACGGGGTTTATTTTTCCTTCTTTATTCGGAGGCGATACCATCACCACCTGCGGTACGCCCGCAATCTTGGCGGGGATGGCGTCCATCAGCACGGTAGACGGATAGGCCGCCGTGCCACCCGGCACGTACAAGCCCGCGCGGTCAACGGGGATGACTTTTTGCCCCATCACGATACCGGGTTCGTCGTTGATGATAAACGAATTGCGCACTTGTTTTTCGTGGAATTTGCGGATGTTTTTGGCCGCCGTTTGCAAAATCTCCAAAAACTTGGGATCCACCGCCGCCACCGCGTCTTCCATTTCTTCGGCCGTGACCTGTAGGTCGGTCAGGTCGGCACCGTCAAACCGTTTGGTGTAGTCACGCAGAGCGGCGTCGCCCTCCGCCTTCACACGGGCGAGAATATCCGCCACGATGTCCTGCACGTTCACCTGCGGTTCCACACGGGCAAAGATCTCGTCGTTCGAGACCGCACCGTAAGACAAAATGTTGATCATACCGCCACCTCCGTTTGTGCCGCCAATTCGCGCAACAAGGTTTCGATCGCCTCGTTTTTAAAGGCAAATCCCGCGCGGTTGGCGATGAGTCGTGCACTGATGGGTACGATGGTTTCATGCACCACCAGATTGTTTTCTTTAAGAGTGGTTCCCGTTTCCACGATGTCCACGATCACGTCGGAAAGACCGAGGATGGGCGCAATTTCAATGGAACCGTTCAGGCGAATGATGTCGATGTCGCGACCGATGGAAGTATAGTAGTTGCGGGCGATATTGACAAACTTGGTCGCCACTTTTAAGGTGCGGCGCGGGTCGTCGCGAAAGTCCGCTTTGGCCGCCACCGCCATACGGCATTTGCCGAGATTTAAATCGAGCAATTCGTACACCGCCGGTTGGTATTCCAGCAAAATGTCCTTGCCCGCCACGCCGACATCGGCGGCGCCGCGTTCCACGTAGATGGCTACGTCGGAGGGTTTGACCCAAAAATAACGCACGCCTTTTTCTTCGTTTTCAAAAATCAGTTTGCGGTTGTTTTCCCGAATGGAGGGGCACTCAAAACCCGCTTTTTCAAACATGGCGTACACTTTTTCGCCCAAGCGGCCTTTCGGCAACGCCACGTTAAGCATCGTTTTCAACGCGTTTCACCTCTCCTTGTTCGAGTTTCCATATGTGTTTGGCGCGGCATTTGGGCGGCAACACACGGGCGGCGATCACACGCGCCCCCTCCGCCGTCAGCGTTTCCACCGCGCGCGAAACGGTTGCAATATCTTCGTCGCCATACAGCAAGATGCCGTCGGCATCGTCACTCATCGGCGCGTGTAATTGTTCGAGCATATCCAGATACACGGCAAACCCGACCGCTCCGTCACGGCGACCGATCTTGCGCATCAAATTGTCGTACTGTCCGCCCGACAACACACTGTCGGGCACGCCTTGTACAAAACCTTTAAACGTAAAACCGTTATAATATTTGGTATTGCTGATCACCGAAAAATCAATCCGCAGATGTGATTCAAACGGGGTGCCGACGAACACGGCCATCACCCGTTCGAGTTGTGCGAGCGCCTCGCATTCCCCGAGAAGCACACGCAGTTGCGGCAACACCGCCGACGGTGCGCCGTACACGGTGATGAGTTGACCGAGTTTCTCGCCGTCGATGCCGTATTGGTTGCACAGGGCGGTAAGTTCGTGCAGGTTCTTTTCGCCGATGGCGCGGAACACGTCGCCGTATACCGCTTCGGGGACGGACAACGCCTCAAGCACCGCACTGACAACGCCCAAATGCGAAATATTGAGCACCCAATCGGCGGCGATGCTTTGCAAACTTTCCGCCGCCAATTTCAGCACTTCGTACAGGCAATACTCGTCCACGTCGCCGATGCATTCGATACCCGCCTGCATGATCTCGCGAAAGGCGTGGGTGCCTTCGGACACGCGATAGACGTTTTCGTTGTAGTATACCTTTTGAACGCCCTCGCTGTCGCGGCTGTTTTTGACGATGGAGAGCGTCACGTCGGGTTTAAGCGCCATCAACTTGCCGTTGGTATCGGTAAAGGTGATGATGCTGTCCGAAATCAAAAAATCTTTATTGCGCACGTAAAGATCGTATTCTTCAAATTTGTTCATTTTGTAGGGGGTATAGCCGTACCGCCCATACAATTCACGCAGAGTAAACACGGCGCTTTCCACACCGCTTATCACCGTTTGGGAGAGGTTCATTTTGCCGCCGCCTTTCGTTTTTCAATGGCTTCGCTGTAACCGCCGCTTCCGTAATTCAAACAACGGCTGACACGGCTGATGGTGGCGGTGCTGACCCCCACCTCTTTGGCGATCTGTTGATAGTTGACCCCTTCATCCAAAAGCAGCGCCACGTCAAACCGTTGCGCCATATCCTGAATTTCTTTGATGGTACACACGTCTTCAAAAAAACGATAACAATCGTCCTTCGTTTGCAATCCCGCGATCACTTCAAACAAGCGATCGACCGATTCCGAATGGAGCTTTGACACGGCGGCATCCTCCTTTGTTTTGATGAGCACTTTGCTATGTTATCACTTTATCACGCTAAAGTCAAGCCTTTTTGTAAAAAAGTTTTATAAAGATACGGGAGGGGCGGAGAAACTTCTCCGCCCCTTGTTGTATTAACGTACCAATCGGTCGACTCGCTGCAACAAACGAACGAGCGGAACAATGAGGATACCGAGGCAAACGTTGCTGACGGCGTGGGTGATATCAAACGGCAAGCCGGCGGCGATCCACGCAGGAACGCTTTTCCACGGAAGGTGAAACAGCAACACCTGCATCGGCGCGTATAGCGTGCCGAAAGACAAACCGTGGAGACCGCAAACCACCGCATAAAGCGGCACTGCCGCCATTGTCGGCACGCGGCGCGGCAACAACATCACCACACCCCACAAGACCGCCCATACATACAGATACGGCATCCACCACAAAGCAAAACCCGCAAAAAGCCCCGTCAAAAAGACGTACACGGTTAACGGGTACAACGCTTTGGCGCGGTAGACCACCGTGTAGGCAACCAACAACACCCCCACCAGGTGGATGTTGGGGAGAAATTCAAGCCCGATGTCTCCCACCACCATCAAGGCGCCGAGCAGTGCAAACGTCACCAATTCTTTTACGGTGATCTTCATTATTTTTCAGCTTTAAATTCGTAGGTAGCGCCACTTTGCACGTCGGTCGTATCCACGCCGGTCATGGCGTATTCGCCGTTGACGTAAAACGCCCAATACATACCGTCGGTGTTGTAATCCAACGTCACACCGTTGACGGTTTTAACATAAAGGCCGTAGTCACCTTGTTCGCCGTCGATCAGGTTGAGATTTTGAAGCGCCGTACCAACTTGCGGTTCATCCGTTTTGATGAGATATTTGGTCACGTTGCCCTCACCATCCGTCACGTTAAAGTAGAAAGACGTCTCCCCTTTGCCGAGTTCGGTATACGGCAAGGTGGTGGTCGTCACTACTTCAGTGGTCGTGGTGGTCGCACCCGTAGTCGTAGCGGGCGTTTCGTTTTGGTCAACACAAGCCGTCATCATCAGTGCCGTTGCCGCAAACAGCACAACCAGAAGAAGGCAGGATAACCGTTTTGCCAAAGACAGGTTCTTGTTCATTAGGTTTCTTCTCCTTTATCATTGACGTCGTTTCCGTCGGCACTCGCGACGATGCGAAACGCTTCTTTCAGAGAAAGCGGGTATTTCGACTGCAACCCGTGTTGTCACCTTCTCGGCACAAGCCAATGGCGTTTCACCCGTTTGCGGCAACGGGTACAGACAACACAAAAACGGCTTCACGGCGACGGGCTCGTACCGGACTTTCACCGGTTTCCCCGTTTTCTCCCGTCTATTTTATCGTGTGCACCGCCCTATTGCAAGATATTTTCGAAATTTTCTTGCAAATAATGAAATTTTTGCTTGACATTCGGCATCATATTGGATATAATATCGTAGCGCGGTTTGGTGCGCTAACAAAATATGAACCATTAGCTCAGTTGGCAGAGCACCTGACTTTTAATCAGGGTGTCCGGAGTTCGAGTCTCCGATGGTTCACCAAAAAACTGTCTACGCTTTTGCGTGGACAGTTTTTTCTTTTGTTGCCGAGGAGACTCGAACTCTCAAACAAAAACCCGCTCTCGTGAGAGAACGGGTTGGAAACGGTTGTTCATTATGGGGATGATTTTTCCTTTTGAGGGAATAGTTTGTTTTTCAAAAACACCAAGAATTCGTAAATCTTCTCCATCACGAATGACGCGAGCAGTGAGCAGGTCAACACGCAAAACACGATAATCGGCAAATATTTCATCCGCGACAAAATATCCGGATGCGCCTCTTTCAGCATCTTGTAAAAATGTTGGTCGAACACCCACGAAACCAAATACGCACCGAAACTGAGTTTGGACACGTGTTGGACGCCTTTTGCCAAAAAACGCGGAAATTTATCGTAGTTCAAGTTATCAAAAAAGGCAAAGAACAGCACCGATTGTGCCACGATAAACAGGGAACCGTAATCTTGCCACCCGCCCCAAATAAACGCCACCCCGTGGCAACGGTAGTACAGATAAGCACCGTTGGCCACCATCAACAACACCGACAACAACGCCAACGTGCGCGGGCGCAAGGGAATCTTATATTCCTTAATATACGCGCCGAGGAAATAGTAGGTGATGGGATACAGGACAACCCAAAAATCCGGTACCAGGTGCCAATAATCCTTGGAAGAGGTGGGGTTTCGGAACCACGCGAGATCCGGGACAAACACGTTGAGCACCTTGGGAAGTGCGGTCAAAAACAGCAGCACCGCCAACAGCAGTTGCTTTTCTTTTTGGCTTTTGAGGTTGTTGTACAAGACGTTTAAAAACGGCACCAACAAAAACAACCCGATGTACATCTCCACGTACCACGCGTACTGTGCGCCCGTGTAATTGAGAAGCCCGCGTATCACGTTGCCAACGGTGACCGTTTCTTTCAACATAAAAACCTTGTACGCCGTGCAACACAAGGTGGCAAGCAGATAAATAACCAGCACATATCCAATTTTGGCATAGTATTTCTTATTCGGTTGTTTGTTGATCATCAGATATCCGCTGAGCATCATAAAGAGCGGCACGCAAATGATGAACAACGCACGCAACACCGTCATCACAAACATCACGGGGCCGTCCACTGCCACCGAGTAATATCCCGAATTGAGCAAAAAATGCACGGAGATCACGAACAAAAGCGCAAAACTGCGCACCACGTCCATCGCGGGGCTACGTGCAGATAGGTTCTTTGACATCCTCTTCACCTCGTTCACAGTGTACCATTCCTCTCGAACTTTGTCAAACTCAAAAGAAATTCCACAATTTTTTGTGTGTATACCACTTGACAAACACAATATCTTGTTATATACTAGGAACACAGTTTCACTGTCGCTTGCACAACTGACGGATAACGCGGAGCACCGCGAGGGAGTGCAAACGGACATTTCTCGCTTTCGAGATTTGTGAATGCCGACCGTCTGGGCAAACCGATTTTGAAAGTCGGTTTGCCCTTTTTATCTCTATTTCCAAGGAGGAACTTCGTATGGATCACAAAAATTGGAACGGATTTGCCGCCGGTGTTTGGCGGGACGAAATCAACGTTCGTGATTTTATTCAAGCGAACTACGCACCGTACAGCGGTGACGCAGCCTTTTTGGCAGGCCCCACCGCGCGCACCGAAGCGTTGATGAAAAAACTGCAAAACTTGTTTGCGCTGGAACGGCAATTCGGCGGCGTGTTGGATATCGACACCGCCACCGTGTCGTCACTGACAAGTTTTTCGCCCGGTTATATCGATAAAGACAACGAAATTATCGTGGGTATGCAAACCAATCGCCCGCTGAAACGCAGCGTCAACCCGTTTGGCGGTATGCGCATGGTGCGTCAAGCGTGTGAAGCATACGGATATACCCTCAGCCCCAAGGTGGAAGAGGAATTTCGTTTCCGCACCACCCACAACGACGGCGTGTTCCGCGCGTACACCGCCGAAATGCGTGCCGCCCGCAAATGTCACATCATCACGGGACTCCCCGATGCGTACGGTCGCGGCCGTATCATCGGTGACTACCGCCGTGTGGCACTGTACGGTATCGACCGCTTGATCGAAGAAAAGAAAAAGGACAAGGCGGCCCTTGCCCAAAATGCGTTTGACACCGACAATATTCGTCTGGACGAGGAATTGTATCAACAAATCACGTTCCTCGGCTATATGAAAGAAATGGCCGCCATGTACGGCTTCGATATCAGCGAACCCGCAAAGAACGCGCGCGAAGCCATTCAGTGGACCTATTTTGGGTATTTGGCCGCTATCAAAGAGCAAAACGGCGCGGCGATGTCGCTCGGCCGTGTGAGCACCTTCTTTGACATCTACATTCAACGTGATATTCAAAACGGCGTACTCACCGAAGAAACCGCACAGGAGTTGCTGGACGATTTCGTGATGAAACTGCGTATCGCGCGGCATCTGCGCACCCCCGAATACAACGAATTGTTCGGCGGCGACCCGATGTGGATCACCGAAGCGGTGGGCGGCATGGGCGAAGACGGACGCACGCTGGTCACCAAAACCAGTTTCCGTATGCTCAACACCTTGTACACGCTCGGTTCCTCTCCCGAACCGAACCTCACGGTGTTGTGGTCCACCGCGTTGCCCGAAAACTTCAAGCAATTCTGCGCCAAAGTGTCGGCTGACACCGACTCCATTCAATACGAAAATGACGACGTGATGCGTCCTCTCTACGGCGACGATTATGCCATCGCCTGCTGTGTGTCCGCCATGAAAGTGGGCAAACAGATGCAATTCTTCGGCGCGCGGTGCAACCTTGCCAAGTTGTTGCTCATCGCCATCAACGGCGGTTATGACACCACCAGTGAAATGCGCATCGGGCCGCAAATGCCGGTGATGGAAGGCGACACGCTCGACTTTGACGAAGTGGTGGCGCGCCTGGGCGTGTACATTCCGTGGCTGAGCCGTTTGTACGTCAACACGATGAACATCATCCACTATATGCACGACAAATATGCGTATGAAAAGAGCCAGATGGCACTGCACGACACCAACGTGGATCGCTTTATGGCATTCGGTATTGCGGGACTTTCGGTGATTGCCGACTCGCTGAGCGCCATCAAATACGCGCAGGTGTTCCCCATCAAGGACGAAAACGGCTACATCGTTGACTTTAACACGGTAGGCGATTTCCCGAAATTCGGCAATGACGATGATCGCGTCGACTTGATTGCCAAAGATATGACCCACCGCATGATCACCGAACTGCGTAAGACCCCCACCTACCGCGGGGCGATTCACACGCTTTCGGTGCTCACCATCACCTCCAACGTGATGTACGGCAAAAACACGGGCGCCACCCCCGACGGACGCGAAGCGTTTGCCCCGTTCGCTCCCGGTGCCAACCCGATGCACAACCGCGAAGAAAACGGTGCACTGGCCTCCTTGAACTCGGTGGCCAAGATCAGTTACGACGATTGCCGCGACGGCATTTCCAACACCTTCTCCATCACGCCCGAAGCGCTCGGTCGTACCGAAGAGGAACGCATTGACAACCTGGTGCACATTTTGGATGGCTATTTCGGGAAAAAGGCACACCATATCAACGTGAACGTTTTAAACCGCGAAACGCTGATGAAGGCTTACGAAAACCCCGAAGAGTATCCCAACCTGACCATTCGCGTGTCGGGGTATGCGGTCAACTTTAATAAGTTGTCGCGCGAACAACAACGCGAAGTCATCAGCCGCACCTTCCACGAAACGATATGACGACATCATCTGTTTACGGCCGTGTGCATTCCCTGCAAAGTATGGGGACGCTGGACGGCCCCGGGGTGCGGTTCGTGGTGTTTTTGCAAGGATGTCCCCTGCGTTGTCACTGTTGCCACAACCCCGACACGTGGGCGATCGACGGCGGCACGCCGTACACGGCAGAGGAACTGACCAAACGCGCGCTCCGCTTTCGCGAGTATTTCGGTGACGAGGGCGGTGTGACGGTATCGGGTGGCGAGCCGTTGTTGCAACCCGCTTTTGTGCGCGAGTTTTTCACCCGCTGTCACGAGCACGGGCTGAACACCTGCCTCGACACGTCGGGCTGCCTATTGAACGACGACGTGTTGGACGTGACCGACCGCATGTTGTTGGATATCAAGTACACGAACGACGCCGACTATCGCGCCTACGTGGGATGCGAAATGAACAAGCCGCTTGCCTTTTTAGAGCGGTTGACCGAAAAGGGTATTCCCACCACCTTGCGACAGGTGATCATCCCCACCGTGAACGACACGGACGACAACGTGTTGGTATTAAAACGGATTGCCGAGGCACACCCGAACGTGGATAAGATCGAATTGCTCCCCTTTCGCAAACTGTGTCAAGTGAAGTACGACAATATGGGACTGACCTTCCCGTTTGGACGATTGCCCGAGCCGACAAAAGAACACATGGCACATTTGCAAAGCCTGTTATAAAGAAAAACCACACCCCGCGGGGTGTGGTTTTTTGATGCTATTAGTAACCGACTTTCTCCCAGCACTCGAACGGAGCGGCAAGCTCGTCGCTGATGTAGACCTGCGTTTTCTTGGTTTGGAGCATGGAGCTGGGCACCAAGGGGGTAACGGGGCCGTGGGTGACCAAGCGGGAGGTCATCCGTTGCCAGGACGAGAAGGTGCCGTTGGTCATCAAGGCATGCACTTCGATGCGTTCTTTGGCGCGCATCACGTCGATGGGGCCGATGGTCGCGGCTTTGGGCGGCACGTTGGCGATGTCGCCGGATTGGCCGAAGCAGCCGTGCAACGAGTTTTGCATAATGGTCATCGGGTGCAAGGTGACGATCTTGGCGGGTTGGTTCAGCCATTCTTCAATGTCGCCGCTGCCCATAAATTCCGGAATCGGGTCGACAAACGCCACGTGACCCGCCCAACCGGGAGAGGTGGAGATGATGTCGGCGCCGCCTTCGGAAATGTCGTTGATGATCTTGGAATAGTCGTTGATGTTTTTGTTGGTGGGATAGTGCACGTTTTCCATCGGCATACGCAATTTGGGGTCAATTTGATACACGAGATATTTGAGCATCGAATGCACAAAACCCGCCTCGTAGGTTTCGGGGGCGATGTTGCCGTCTTGATCCGCCCACTCGTCTTCCGCGAAAATGTGCACCTTGGAGCAATCCACTTGGAAGTAGTTGATGAGTTGGGCGAGCGGGATATAGGTGTCCGGCTCGGGGTTGCCGAGGATCATGGTGAAGGTGCGGCCCGCTTCGGACGCGGCCTTCAAACGTTCAAACAACGTCGCGATGAGCACCGGGTGGGGGTTCATCATCACTTTGACGTTGAATTCCGGATGCCACCACGGCTCGCGGACTTCCAATTCTTTGCCGCTGAGTTTGCGCACACGTTCGCAGACCTCACGGTCTTTGAAAGGCACAAAATCCGCAGGATCAAAGCTGAACTTGGTTGCGGGATCGAACACGATGTCTTTCATAACTGTTTCTCCTTTGTCTATGTTCAAATTTTTTGAATACCGTTCATCAACACGCCGTGGACATTCATATCGTGATCCACGAAAATGAGGTCGGCGCGTTTGCCCACCGCAATCTCACCGCGGTCAAGCAGGTTGGTGGCACGCGAGGGGTTGTACGACGCAAAGCGGAACACGTCGCAAATCGAAGCACCCGTGTGTTTCATCATATTGCGGCACGCCACGTTGAGGGTGAGTTTGGAGCCCGAGATCTCGCCCATAAAGTCGAAGTTGATATCGGTGACACCTTCGTATCCGGGCGGGGTAGGGCCGTAATCCACGCAGGCATCCGAAATAAGGATCACGCGGTCATCACCTTTGATGCGGCGCACCAAGCGAAGCATATACGGGTCAACGTGAATACCGCGGCTGTCGCAAATAAGCTCGGCATAGATCTCGCGGTTATAACTGACCGTTTCGTCCACACACACACCGCGACATTCGGGGTATTTGGGAAGCGAACCGGTTGCGTTGGTGTGATGCGTACCGATGCGCAAGCCGTACGGCATCAACGCTTCGGTTTCGTGCGGGGCGGCCTCGCTGTGACCCACGGCAAAAATGGCGTTCGGGTTTTTGGCCTTGACGTATTGCACGAATTCCAAAATGTTTTCGCGCTCGGGCGCCAATGCCCACACTTTCACCACGTCGATACCCGCCTCGACGATCGGCTCAAAATCGGCTTTGTTGACCACACCGTGCCACGGATTTTGTTCGCGGTTGGCACCAAACTTGGGATTCATATACGGGCCTTCCATATACAACCCTTGCAAGTTTTCGCAAGCGGGATCTTTCATCGCTTCTTTCAAGAAGTTTATCTCGTTAACAAAACCTTGCCGATCCAACGAAAAATACACCGCGCTGTTCAGGGTGGTGGTACCGTTTTTGAGATGCACTTCACACGCGGCTTGCGGATTTTCCGCAAAGTTATGCATACCGCCCGCATGTACGTGGATATCGATCAAACCGGGACCCACAAACAACCCCTTGGCATCAATCGTTTCGCAGTCGGGCAGATCGCCAAACAAACGGCGTTCGCCAAACTTCACGATCTTGCCGTCTTCGATCAGCAAAACGGCGTCGGGAATGTAATGATCTTTCATTACCAACACGGCGTTGATAATCATTTTCATTGTTACATCGCCTCCACGGCAAAATTTAACAGTTACATTGTATCCCTTTCCCCTCAAAAAGTCAATAATTTTACAAGATATATTTTTGTTTGTACAAACAAATACAATAAAAGCGACCCTAACCGTTGGTTAAGGTCGCTTTTTTCACGAGATGGTCTTGCCGTTCGGCAACCCGCGTGACAGATGGCGGTCATCGATCCTCTTAAAAAATCTCGTGGCCGAGTTCCAACACACGTTTCACCATACGGTCGCCCGTATCGGGTTCAAAACGAGCCGAGTAATAGGTAGACTCGTACACGTGGGGGTGGAACATATGCGCCGTGGGGAAATAGGACACCGTGTTGTAGAAATGACACATCGACACGGTGAAGTTTTTGTCACTGGGCGAACCGTCGCAAATGTTCTCCGCAAACTCGGAGAATTGCTCACCCACCAACCCGTAGAACAAGCAATCGCCAAACTTGATGGCTTGTACGGGCAGATCGAGTTCCTTTCGTTTATCCTCCTCGTAGGTTTTGAGGACGATATCCCCCGCCGCGTATTTTTGGCTGTCACAGTACGGGTCGGTAATCTTGTCGATACGGTTTCCCTTCTCGTCGTAGGTCGGTTCGGGCGCGGGGCCTGCCAACACGGCCTTTACACTGTCCACAAAGCCGTCGGGGATTTTGCGTTTTTCCACCGTAACGCTCCCCATTTGGTAAGCAATGGCCGTGTTGTCCATCTTCTTTGCCGTGGGAACCATGTTTACGTATCTCTCAAACAACGTGCCGACAATTTTTTCGTAGGTTGCGTGGAAGAGATCTTCTTTGTGCATAAAGTCCACGTTGTTGATATCGCCGTTAAAGCCCGACAAAAAGACCGACACGAACCCGCTGCCGTACACGTCTTTTAAGCGGAGCGCCAACGTGCCCGAATAGTCGCTGCTGTATTCCTCGCCCCCCACGTTGTCGTGGTGCAGGGCAAAAGACGAAATACCGCCGATGGGGTTGCCGTTTTTATCACGGAAAAAGAGAATGGAGAACGGGCGACGAGGTTCACGCGCGGTGCGCACCACGTCGTCCACGTAGTCAAAGGGGTTGGTGCGGTATTCACCGTTTTTAAGCAAACAGTTACGGCAAAAAGAAATACCGGTTACCTCTTCGCAAACATAGTACACATCGGCCTCTCGCAACCGCTGATACGCAAGCACGACCGCATCCGCGGCACGCAACGACACGGTTTGAATGGCACTTGCCACCCTGTCGGCATACGTTTCGTTTTTCGTGTAATCCACGGGAACGCTCGTATGGGAATGGGTTGCCGCCACCAAAATGCTTGCGGGGTCGATCGGTGTACGCGCCGACACTTCACGGCGCACCACGTCGGCCAAACCTTCGGGAAGACCAAGCGCATCCACGCACACCATTGCCGTGTATACGCCCTCGTTTTCTATCACCACCGCTTTGGCAAACAAATTTTGCTTAACACCGCAAGCAATGCGCTCAAAGAAATAGCCCGGAATGGGCAACCCCAACGGCGGGGTGATCTCCGCTTCGTAAAAACCGACTTTCATTTGCCCTTCTCCCATCAATCAAAGTTGTAGTCCGGTACCACTTTTTCGCCCGTTTTAAAGGATTCCACAATTGCCAAACACACCGCAACGGTGGCGGCACCTTCTTCGCCGGGGGTGGGAACGGGTTGGTCGTTCAACAAACTGTTGCAAAAATCTTCCACTTCACCGCCGAAGTTGTGGCTGTCCACCTCAACCGGGACCTTAATTTCCAGTTCGCGTTGCTTGTAACGGTCAAAAATCTCGTCTTCACTAAATTGGCCACGGAACAACGAGAAGGTCGCGTCCACGTCGTTGAAAATCAACGTACCTTTGGTACCGTACGCCACCGAACGCATCGTATAATTGCGTTTGCAACCGGTGGAGGTCATCACCTTGCCGATAACACCGTTCGGGAGTTTCATCACCGCCATTGTACAGTCGTGGATCGGCCAATCGGTCAGGCATTTGTTGTTCGCATAGGCAAACACTTCGGTCGGGTTTCCCGCCATCATGCGAATCAGGTCCACCGCATGGCAACCGCCGCCGATAACCGGTTCACGCTCGGGCGTTTTGCGCCACGGCGCACCGTTGCCGCTGATTTCGGAATAATCGTGTGCGTATTCGGATTCGATCATAAAGAGGTCACCGATAAGACCGCTTTTGATGATGCGCTCCACCTCAACGTACATCGGGCTGTAACGTCCAATCTGACCCACCATCAACTGTTTGCCGCATTCTCTTGCCACACGAATCATTTCTTTGCATTCGTCCAGGTCAAGCGCCATCGGTTTTTCGCACAAGACGTGTTTACCTGCGCGCAAAGCGGCAATCGTTGCCTCTTTGTGCAGTTGGTCGGGAAGCGGAATGGTCACCGCATCAATATCATCACGGGCCAACAAGTCGTGATAGTCCGTATACACACTGTCTTCGGGAATGTCAAATTGTTTGGCGCGAAGAAGCGCACTCTCGCGGTTGATATCGCAAATGGCCACCGCTTCGGCGTTGGATACTTTGGCAATACCGTTCAAGTGATATTCCGAAAAATCGCCACCGCCAATAACGCCCAGTCGAATTACCTTCTTTTTCATTGTCAATTCCTCCTGCGTATTCTTTTGTCTTGATAATATCACGCGGCCGTGTTATAATCAAATACATATACAAGCATAACAGTTATAACAAAACATCTATGGAGGCTCGTATGTTTCAATACGCCGACTATATCTACGCCGTGTACAAAGAAAAAAGTTTTACGGCGGCGGCCAAAAAATTATACATTTCGCAACCGTCGCTCAGTGCGGCGGTGAAACGGGCAGAGGAGAAATTGGGGTTTCTCATTTTTGACCGCTCTTCCTCCCCGCCGGTACTGACCGACGCGGGGCACGTGTACATCAACGCCGTGGAAGAAATGAACAAGGTCAAACGCAATCTGAAAAACTACGTGCAAAACATTCATTCACTCACCTATGGCGACGTGGTGCTCAGCGGCAACAGTTTCATCTCGACTTTTGTGTTGCCTCCCCTGATGAAGGCCTTTGACGAACAATATCCCTCCATTCGTTTGTTTTCGGAGGAAGGGCATTCGGCACAGTTGTATGACAAACTGCTGAACGAAGAAAGCGACGTGTTGGTGGGCAACGAGTTGGACGTGGACGAGTTTGTGGCGTGGCCGCTTTGCGAAGAACATCTGTTGTTGGCGGTACCGAAAAGCGATGCGTTATATACGCAGTTTGGCGAGCACGCCTTGTCACGCGAGGATGTGTTGGCGGACAAGCATCTGCTTAGCAACTTGTCCTTGTCGTCCTACGACGGCGATACGTTAATTCATCTGGAACGTGGGCCGATGCGTGGGCAAAGCTCCCGCTTGTGTGCAGAACTGTCCCTTTCCTTTCGCAAGGTCATCACAACCGACCAATTGTTGACCGCCGTCGCCTTGGCAGAGGCAGGGTTGGGCGCCACCTTTGTGACCGACACGCTGGTAAAATCAGCCCCGCCGTATCCGCATTTGGCATTTTTTGCGTTGCCCCCCTCTGCCAAACAGACGCTGTATATTGCCCACAAGAAAAAGGCATATCTGAGTCCCGCGGTGGCGGAGTTCATCCGTTTTGCGCGGGAATTCTACGGCCACGATATTGACGAACACGGCCTCAACCCTTATAATAAAGAAAATTGACTCACGAAAGGCAACGTTATGAAACGATTTTTAGGTTTGGATATCGGCACCACGTCGCTGAAAGCGGCGGTGTTTGACGAACACGGTACCCGTTTGGGGCTGACGCACAAGGAATACACGTTGGATACCGACCCCGTGACGGGGTTTATTGAATTTGACCCCGAGCAATACGTGGTGATGTGTAAAGATGCCATTGCACGCTTGCGCGCGCAGTGCGGCGAGATTACGGCATTGTCGGTGGACACGCAAGGCGAAACCCTCATTTTGGCCGACGAAAACGGTACGCCCCTCTGCCCCGCTATCGTATGGCTGGACAACCGCGCCACCGCCGAAGCGGAGGAGATTGACAAAGCGTTCGGCCGTCAGCGTGTATACGAGGTGACGGGGCAACCCGAAATTACCGCCACCTGGCCCGCCGCCAAGTTGTTGTGGGTGAAGAAACATCGCCCCGACGTGTTTGCCAAAACAAAACGGATTTTTTTGCTGGAAGATTGGATTCTCTACCGTCTTTCGGGCGAATTTGTCACCGAACCGACCATTCAATCCTCCACCATTTACTTTGACGTTACCCGCAAAACGTGGTGGCCGGAGATGCTCGCTTTTATCGGCATCACCGCCGATCAGTTGCCGCGCCTTGAAAAAAGCGCCACGGTCATCGGTGAATATGAGGGTATCGTCGTGACGACGGGGGCGCTTGACCAAATTGCGGGCACCATCGGCGTCGGCGTGACCGACGAAAGCCGCATCAGCGAAATGACCGGTACCATTATGGCCATTTGCGTGATGAGCGACACGTTACCGCCGTTTAACCCCGACAGCATTGTGCCGTGTCACCTGCACGCCGTCGACGGTAAGTATTGCTTGCTGTTGTGGTCGTCCACCGCAGGCATGGCACTGAAATGGTTCCGCGAACAGTTTGCCCCCGACCTCTCGTTCGCCGAATTGGACGAGCTTGCCGCAAAGGTCACGGCGGGGTGCGACGGACTCACGATGCTCCCCCATTTTTGCGGGTCCACGATGCCGCGCTACAACCCTGCCGCCACCGCGTCGTTTACGGGGCTGACTCTCTCCCACACCAAAGGGCATTTTGCACGCGCCATCATGGAGGCGGTCGCGTTTACCTTACGTCAGGATCTCGAGTATACAAACGCGTCGCGCGATTGCGAAGTGCGGATCACGGGCGGCGGTGCGAGCGGCAAACTGTGGCCGCAAATCAAAGCCGACGTGACGGGGCGCACCCTCACCACCGTGTGCGAGAGCGAGACTGCCTGCATCGGCTCGGCAATTTTGGCGATGGTGGGCGTCGGCGCGTACGAGTCGATCCACCAAGCGGTGGAGGCCACCGTAAAACTGAAAGGCACCTTTGCCCCGAACGGCGCCGATTACGAAGCCGCCTATCGGCGGTATTGCGAGACCGAAAATACGCTCATCGGATAAAAAAAAAGAAGTGCTCAGCAGAGCACTTCTTTTTGTTTTTAGTAGATCTCGTGGCCGAGTTCCAGCACGCGTTTCACCATACGGTCGCCCGTATCGGGTTCGAAACGGGCGCTGTAATACGTAGACTCGTACACGTGGGGGTGGAACATATGCGCCGTGGGGAAATAACTCACGGAGTTGTAGAAATGGCACATCGACACCGTGAAGTTTTTGTCGCTGGGAGAACCGTCGCAAATGTTCTCGGCAAATTCGGAGAACTGTTCGCCCACCAAACCGTAGAACATACAGTCACCGAATTTGATGGCTTGTACGGGCAGATCAATTTCGGTACGTTTGTCCTCATCGTAGGTTTTGAGAACGATCTCACCGGAAGCGTATTTTTGGTTATCGCAATACGGATCGGTGATTTTATCCACGCGGTTGCCCTGGTCGTCATACGTCGGTTCGGGTTCGGGCCCTTTGAGCACTTCTTTGACGCTTTCCACAAAGCCGTCGGGAATCTTACGTTTCTCCACGGTAGTGGTGCCCATCTTGTAGGCGATGGCCGTGTTGTCCATTTTTTCGGCAGTGGAAGCCATCTCCAAAAACGCGTCGGTCAAGGTATCCACCACTTGATGCGACGGGACGTGACGCGGATCTTCTTTGTTCATAAAATCTATACGGTTGATATCGCCGTTAAAGCCGGAGAAGAACACCGACACGAAGTCTTGACCGTAGGTATCTTTCAACCGCAAACCCATACCGCCCGAATAGTCACTGTCATATTCGCTGGTACCCACGTTATCGTGATGCAAGGCAAAAGACGAAATACTGCCAATCGGGTTGCCGTTTTTATCGCGGAAGAACAGAATCGTGAACGGACGGCGCGGTTCACGCGCGGTACGCACCACATCTTCCACGTAATCGAAGGGGTTGGTACGCACTTCACCGTTTTTGAGCACACAGTTACGGCAGAAAGAAACGCCTTTCACTTCCCTGTTGGCGTAAAACACGTCGGCCTCTTGCAAACGCTGATAAGCAAGCACGACCGCATCCGCCGCACGTTTCGAGGTCGTGTCGATGATGGTTTGGACACGTTGTTTGGTCGCCTCGTCAAACTTACGGCTCACCTCGGTCGGAATAGACGTGTGCGAGTGGGTAGCCGTAATCAAGATGCTTTCGGGATCAATCGGCGTGCGCTCCGCTACGCTTTGGCGAACCACCACGTCGAGCCCTTCGGGAATGCCAAGCGCATCCACGCACACCATCGCGGTGTAAACGCCGTTGTCTTCGAGAACGACCGCTTTGGCAAACAGTTTGCGCGAAACGCCGCAGGCGATCCGTTCAAAGAAATAGCCGGGAATCGGCGCACCGAGCGGCGGGGTAATTTCCGCTTCGTAAAAACCAACTTTCATGATTCTTCCCTCTTTTAGAAGTTATAGTCAGGTTTCACTTTTTCGCCCGTTTTGAAGGATTCCACGATCGCGAGGCAGACCGCCACAGTGGACGCGCCTTCCACGCCGGTGGTCGGCACAGGTTCGTTTTCCAAAATGCAACGACAGAAATCTTGCACTTCGCCACCGAAGTTGTGGTCGTTCAGCACCACGGGAAGTTTTACTTCCAACTCGCGTTGTTTGTAGCCGTCGAAATCCGGATCGTCGGTGAAGTGGCCTTTAAACAAGGAGATGGTGGGCGTTTTGTTATCAAAAATGATGGTGCCTTTGGTGCCGTACGCCACCGTGCGCATGGTATAGTTACGTTTGCAACCGGTGGAGGTCATCACCTTACCGATAACACCGTTCGGGAGTTTCATCACCGCCATGGTGCAGTCGTGGATGGGCCACGTGGTGAGGCATTTGTTGTTGGCATAGCCAAACACTTCTTCGGGGTTACCCGCGATCATACGGATGAGGTCCACCGCGTGGCAGCCGCCGCCGATGATCGGCTCACGCTCGGGAGTGATGCGCCAAGAAGTGCCGTTACCGCCGATCTCGGAATAGTCGTGCGCGTATTCGGATTCGATCATAAAGAGTTCACCGATCACGCCATCGTCTATCATCTTTTTCGCTTGTACAAAGGCGGGCGTGTAGCGGCCAAGTTGACCGACCATCAATTGTTTGCCGGTTTCTTTGGCTACTTTGATCATTTCTTTGCATTCGTCCAGATCGAGCGCCATCGGCTTTTCGCACAACACGTGTTTGCCCGCGCGAAGAGCCGCCACGGTGGCTTCTTTGTGGAATTGGTCAGGAAGCGGAATGGTCACCGCGTCGATATCGTCACGGGCAAGCAAATCGTGGTAATCGGTATACACGCTATCCTCGGGGATACCGTACATTTTCGCTTTTTCGAGCGCACGCTCACGGTCGAGGTCCGCCATCGCCACCGCCACCGCATTGGGTGAATTTTCAATACCATTGAGGTGATAGGCAGAGAAGTCGCCGCCGCCGATCACGCCGAGTCGAATTTGTTTCTTCATAGTAATATCCTCCTAAAATTTTATTGACGTTATCCATCAATTTCATTATACAAAATTGACCCATAAAGTCAACCTTTTTTAAAAATATTTAATTTTGTGCAAAAATGAGAATAATGCAAAAACGGCGGCAGTTTGCACTGCCGCCGTTAAAATCAAAACAGGCTCTTGGCCATCTCGGTGAGTTTCGCTACCATATTATCGCCCGTTTCGGGTTCAAAACCGGCGCTGTAATAGGCCGATTCGTACACGTACGGCAAGAAGCGTTCGGGGGTGGGAATGTAGGATACGGGGTAGCCGATGTGTGAGAGTTGCATCATCAGCGTTTTGTCGGTAGGAGCCAATTGGCGCAACTGCTTCGCATAATCGCAGAACGGCTCACCGGGGGTGGAATACAACGCAAACTCACCGATACGAATCACCAACAGCGGGATGTCCTTTTCGCGTTCGTCGTTGTCGTACCATTCGAGCAACGTGCGACCCGCGGCGTATTTTTGATTGTCGCTGTACGGCTCGCTCACCTTGTCCACGCGATTACCGTCTTCGTCGTAGGTCACTTCGGGCTCGGGACCCGCCATCACGACCTTGACACTGTCGAGAAATTCTTTGCCGGGGTCACGCTTTGTCGCGCGCAGCGTGTCCCACTTGAAAGAAACGGTATCATCGGTCAACTTCTCGGCAGTGCTTGCCGCTTCGAGATAGCCCCGGAACAAGCGCTCGCCGATCTGCTCGGTGGTGAGGGTGACGGGCTTTTTCAGCAAGAAATTGGCGTGGTTGATATCGCCCGAGAAGCCCGACACGAACACCGACACAAAGTCGGGGCCGTACTGTTCTTTTAACAGACGTGCCAACACACCGGAATAGTCACTGCTGTATTCACTGGTACACACGGTATCGTGATGGCACGCAAAGGAGACGAGCGTGCCAATGGGATTGTCTTGTTTATCTTTGAAGAGCAGGAGCGGCAACGTGGGATCGGGTTCGGCGGCGGTGCGCACCACCTGATCGAGAAAATCGTACGGATTGGTGCGGATCTGGCCGTCTTTGAGCACGCAGTTGCGCACACAGGCAATGCCGTTCACCGCGGTGGCGGCGTAAAACGCATCGGCTTCCTGCAACCGTTGATAGGCAAGGACGATCGCGTCGGCGGCGCGACGCACGATAATCTTCATCAACGCCGCCACTTCCTCGACGTTGTCATCCGCGTATTGGTCGGGGCGCACGGGCATGGACGTGTGCGCGTGGGTGGCACCCATCGCAATGCTGTAGGGGTCGATCGGGATGCGTTTTGCCACGTTTTCACGCACGCGCTCGGAGAAGTTAAACGGCAACGCCAACGCATCCACACCGAGCACGGCGGCATAGGCACCGCCGCTTTCCACGACCATCGCCTTCACGTACAAACGTTGCTTCACCGCCACGGCGTTGCGTTGGAAAAAGTAGCCGGGGATACCCGTGCCGAGCGGCGGGGTGACCTCTGCTTCATAAAATCCGACTTTCATCACTACCATCTCCTCTAAGTTCTTACCCTCATTATACAATTCTGCTCTTAAAAATCAAGATGCTTGAAAAATATTTACTTTTGTGCAAAAGAGGGGTAGCAATTTGGAGAGATTTCTGTTAGAATAAGAGCATCTGTTAAAGAAGGTGACCTTGTTATGAACATTCGCATCGGTATTGTCGGCTACGGCAATTTGGGCCGTGGCATTGAATGTGCCGTGAAACAAAACCCCGATATGACCCTGGCGGCGGTGTTTACGCGCCGCCCGCCCGAAACGGTAAAACTGCTGGACACGGCCACCCCCGTGTACACGGTGGCGGATATTCCGCAGTTTGTCGGCAAAATTGACGTGCTTATTTTGTGCGGCGGCAGTGCGACCGACCTGCCGAAACAAACCCCCGCATATGCCAAACTATTCCACGTGGTGGACAGTTTTGACACCCACGCCCGCATTCCCGAGCATTTTGCCGCGGTGGATGCCGCCGCAACCGAAGGCGGACACGTAGCGGTCATCTCTTGCGGATGGGATCCCGGTATGTTTTCGCTCAACCGCTTGTACGCGGGGGCGATCTTGCCCGACGGACACGATTACACGTTTTGGGGCAAGGGCGTCAGTCAAGGGCATTCGGATGCCATTCGCCGTATTGAGGGCGTGGTGGATGCCAAGCAGTACACCATCCCGCGTGACGAAGCATTGGAAGCGGTGCGAAACGGCGAAAATCCCACCCTCACCGCACGGCAAAAACACCTGCGCGAATGTTTCGTGGTGGCGGCGGACGATGCCGATAAAGCGCGCATCGAAAACGAGATCAAAACCATGCCCAACTATTTTGCCGATTACGACACCGTCGTGCATTTCATTTCCCAAGAGGAACTTGACCGCGATCACAGCGGCATCCCCCACGGCGGCATGGTGATCCGTTCGGGCAAAACGGGACAAAACGGCGAACATTCGCATCTTATCGAGTATCGCCTGAAACTCGATTCCAACCCCGAATTCACCTCCAGCGTGTTGCTGGCAGCGGCACGTGCGGCGTACCGCCTCGGCCAAAAGGGAGAGCGCGGTTGCAAAACGATGTTTGACATTCCGCCCGCCCTGCTCTCTCCCCTCTCGCCCGAAGAATTGCGCGCAACCTTGTTATAAGAGAAAAACGGCACTCGGTGATACCGAGTGCCGTTTTGTTAATCGAATATATTTTCACGGTCAAATAAGGGCGAATCATAAAATTCTTTTAACGAGATTTCCAACCCCTCGCAGATCTCATAAATCACGTGCAGTTTCATGCTGGGGAAACGACAATTCATCACCGTACTCAACGTCGATTGCGGCACGCCGCTTTTTTGAGAAAGGCCATACTGTGTCAGGCCACGTTCTTTGCACAATTCGGCAATCCGTTTGGCAACGGCTTCATTCAATTTCATCGCAATCACCTATACTTCGTTTACTTGATAAAAGTATAGGCTTTTTTATTCTTAAATTACTTCGAGTACTTGATATTTTAAAAAAATGGTGTTATACTTGGCTGGGATGTGATGGTAGTATGGTATGCGAAAATAAATTTTGCATCTATTGGTCGGATGACCAATGCGTATTAAAAGAAATCACATTGGATATTCAAGGCTCCTGCACAAGTTGTGTGTATATCACCATAGACGAAGATAAATTAGAAGATTTGCGTCGTTCTCAACTCAGCAAAGATTAACACAACAACGGCACTCGGTGATACCGAGTGCCGTTGTTTATTATTTTGCAATATGGGTAAGAACTTTTTGAAAATACGGTGGCAATGCGCTGTCGAATTCGAGATACTCGTTCGTAACGGGATGAATAAACCCAATCTTTTTGGCGTGGAGACATTGACCTTGAAGACCAATGCTTTGCAATGGTTGGCGACTGCCGCCGTACACCGCGTCGCCTGCCACGGGCTGGCCGAGCGAGGCCATGTGCACGCGGATTTGGTGGGTACGTCCCGTTTCGAGCCGCAGGCGCACGTGGCTGTAACCCGCATACTCGGCGAGCACCGTATAATGTGTGACGGCATTCTTGGAGTTTTTGTCGGTGATGGCCATTTTTTTACGGTCGACGGGGTGACGACCGATCGGCGCGTTGATCGTGCCGCTATGTTCTTTTAAATGCCCCACGATGACCGCTTCGTATTCACGGGTGAAACTGTGCTCCTTGATCTGTTCGGCCAGACCTTGATGCGCGGCATCGTTTTTCGCCACGATGAGCAGACCGCTGGTATCCTTATCAATGCGGTGCACGATACCGGGGCGGGTGACCCCGCCGATACCCGATAAACTGTCGCCGCAATGGGCGAGCAGGGCGTTCACCAGCGTGCCGTCGGGGTTACCTGCGGCGGGATGCACCACCATACCCTTCGGTTTGTTGACCACCAACAGATCGTCGTCTTCGTACACGACGTCCAGCGGAATATCCTGCGCCACCGCTTCGCACGGGACGGGGTCGGGCGGCGATACCACCACCGACTCGCCCCCGACAAAGCGGGTGTTTTTGGATAAAAGACGGCCGTTTTGGTCGGTAACAAGCCCTTGTTCCATCCATTTTTGCACGGTGGCACGCGTCACGCTTAGTTGTTCCGCCAACACGCGGTCGGCACGTTCACCCGCGGCGGCGAGGTCAATGTACACCGTCTCGCTCATTGCCTCTCCTCCGTCGGTCGGCGGTCGGCCTTTTCATCGTACAAAAAGAAAAAGAAAAACAAGGTGATGAGCGCCCCGATCACCACGTAGCAATCCGCCACGTTGAACACGGGAAAATCGAAATTGATGGCAGCGATGTGGAAATGGAGCATATCCACCACAAAGCCGTTCACAATGCGGTCGATCAAATTGCCGATGCCGCCCGCCACGATGAGGATGAGACCCGCATTCAACAGACGGTAACGGCGATAACGGCTAAAAAGCAACACGCCGAGCAGAGCCAACATCACCACCGAAGTGAACGCCACGAACCACCAGCGTGCCCCTTGCATCATCCCGAACGCCGCGCCGCGGTTTTCAAGATAGGTAAGGTCAAACACGCCTTCGATGAGTACCAGCGGATCGGCACCTTTGAGGTTGACAACCGTGAGCCATTTGGTGAGCTGATCAAGGCCGACGAGGGCCGCCACAATGACCACGACAATTGCTTGAAACATACCGTTTCTCCTTTTTTGAAAACAGCGGACAGGTTGCCCTGTCCGCTGTTTGACTTATTGGTTGAGGATCGCCGCGCAGCGGGCGCACAGACCGGCATTGTCGCCGTCTTCTTTCACGGTGTCACTGTAGGTCCAGCAGCGGGCGCACTTGCCGCCTTCGGCGTGTGCCACCGACACGGACACACCGGCGAAATCGCCGGTAAAGTCGCCGCCGTTTCCGGCCACGACGTCCACCTTGGAAACGATGAGCACCGTCGGCAACAATGCTTCGATCGATTGGACAAAGTCGAGCGCTTCGCCATCGGCGTACACGGTCACGCGTGCATCGAGCGAGCCGCCGATGACCTTGGCGGTACGCGCGTTTTCAAGCGCTTTTTGCACGTCGTCACGCAAAGCGTGGATGCGGTCCCATTTGGCCATAAAGGCGTCATCAGGCGTCATACCGCTGCCCGTGGGAATCTCGTTCAGCAGCACCGAACGGGCATCGTCGTCCTTGCCGTGCGGCATAAAGGACCAGATCTCTTCGGAGGTAAACGCGAGCACGGGAGCCAGCAAACGGGTGAGCGTGTTGAGGATGCGATAGATGGCGGTTTGCGCCGCACGACGGCTTTCGCTGTCCGCCTTTTCCACGTACAAGCGGTCTTTGAGCACGTCCAAATAGAAGTTGGAGAGATCCACCACGCAGAAGTGGTGAATGGTATAGAACGCATCGTGGAAGTTGAATTCCTCATACGCTTTGCGCGCACGCACCACCACGTCGTCAAGACGCATCAGCGCCCAACGGTCGATATCGGTGAGCGCGTCATCCGCCACGCTGTCGGTATCGGGGTTGAAATCGTGAATGTTGCCGAGAATGTAGCGCGCGGTGTTGCGCACCTTGCGATAGGTTTCGGACAACTGCCTGAGAATCTCTTTGGACAAACGCACGTCCACGCGGTAGTCAAGCGAGGCGACCCACAAACGCAAAATTTCGGCGCCGTAGGTATTGATGACCTCGTCGGGGGCGATGGCGTTGCCGGCGGATTTGTGCATCGCTTTGCCTTCGCCGTCCACCACCCAGCCGTGGGTGAGCACGTTTTTGTAGGGCGCTTTGCCGTTGCAAGCAACCGCCGTGAGCAACGAGGATTGGAACCAACCGCGGTATTGGTCGGCGCCTTCCATATACAGGTCGGCGGGGTAGCACAGCTCCTCGCGTTCTTTGAGGACGGCGGCGTGGGACGAACCGGAGTCGAACCACACGTCCATAATGTCGCTTTCTTTGCGGAATTGTTTGCCGCCGCAATGCGGACAGGTCGCACCGGCAGGCAGGATCTCGTTCGCTTCGTGGGTGTACCAACCGTTGGAACCTTCCTTGCGGAAGAGTTCGGACACGGCTTTGATGAAATCACCGTCGATGATGGGTTTGCCGCAATCTTCGCAGTAGAAGATCGGGATCGGCACACCCCACAAACGTTGACGGGAAATACACCAGTCACTGCGTTCACGCACCATCGAGATGATGCGGTCTTCGCCCCACGCGGGCATCCAGTTGACTTCTTTGATGGCGGCGACCGCTTCGTCTTTGAAACTGTCGACCGAGCAGAACCATTGATCGGTGGCACGGAACAACACGGGCTTTTTACAACGCCAGCAGTGCGGATATTGGTGCACGATCTTCTTCATCGCGAGCAACGAGCCCGTTTTGTCCATATGAACGGCGATGGCTTTGTTTGCCTCGTCGGTGGTCATACCGGCGCAGATCTCGCCCGCTTCCTCGGTCATTTTGCCTTCGCTGTCGACGGGAACGACCACGCCGATCTGCGGATATTTGCGGCAGACGTTAAAGTCGTCCACACCGTGGCCGGGAGCCGTATGTACGCAACCGGTACCGCTTTCGAGCGTCACGTGGTCACCCACGATGATGAGCGAATCACGGTCGAGGAACGGATGGCGCGCCGTCATCAGTTCGAGTTCGCGGCCGGTGAAGGAGGCGATCACCTCGTACTCGGTGATACCCGCGGCGGCGAGTGCTTCTTCTTTGAGCGCTTGCGCCAAAATGTAATTCTCATCACCGCATTTCACCACTTCGTAGGTGAAGTCGGGGCCGAGACAGATCGCCAAGTTGGCGGGCAACGTCCAGGTGGTGGTGGTCCAAATCACGAAATAGGTGTTTTGCACGTCCACACCCGCCGCGGTGAGGACGCCGCAATCGTCGTTGACCGCGAATTTAACGTAGACGGAGTAGCACGGGTCTTGTCCGTATTCGATCTCCGCTTCCGCCAACGCGGTTTGGCATTCGGGACACCAATACACGGGTTTGAGGCCCTTGTAGATATAGCCTTTGGTGGCCATTTCGCCGAACACTTCGATCTGGCGCGCTTCAAAATCGTGCGCCAACGTGAGGTACGGATGCTCCCAATCACCGAGAACGCCAAGGCGTTTGAACTGATTGGTTTGATCTTCCACGTATTGGAGGGCGAAATCGCGGCAGATGTCGCGCAGTTCCACCGGCGACATCGAGAGCGCTTTTTCGATGCCCGCTTTGGCACGGGCTTTGAGTTCGATGGGCAGACCGTGGGTATCAAAACCGGGCACAAACGGCGCTTTATACCCCGCAAGGTTGTAGTAGCGCACGATCATATCCTTGATGATCTTGTTGAGGGCGGTACCGATATGGATGTTGCCGTTGGCATAGGGAGGGCCGTCGTGCAACACGTAAAGCGGCTTGCCTTCGTTCTTTTTCATCAGTTTGCCGTAGATATCCTCTTCGTCCCACTTTTTCAGAAATTCCGGCTCGCGTTGGGGCAGACCCGCACGCATCGGGAAATCGGTTTGGGGAAGATTGAGGGTTTGGTTGAATTCTTGCTGTTGCATATTGATGTCTCCTTAACATCCGCCAAAAGCGAATGGGTGATTACTTCTTTTTACGGAAGGGATTGTGCGAACGGGTTTCGGGTTCTTCCTCATCTTCGGTGATATCGTAATCCGCACCGAATTTGAGCCCGTCGAAACGGGAAATGGGTTTCATTTCCCCCTCTTCTTCCGCTTCGGGCGCCTGCTCGGGTTCCTCGGGAACGCCGACCACGTTGGCATCCGCCGGCGCTTCTGCGGGAGCGGCTTTCTCCTCTTTCACTTCGGGGAGAGCACTGATGAGCGCCAAATGTTCTTTATACAGCGAAAGCAAGCGCGTTTTGAACGCCGTCGTTTCGCGTTGCAGACGAGCAAGCTCGTCATTTTCCTGTGCGATGGCACCGTTGGCATCCTCGCGAATGTGCTGCGCTTTGGCTTCCGCCTCATGAATGATCTGTTCAGCCTTGGCGTTGGCATCACGCAGGATGGTTTCGCCGGTGCGGTGTGCGTTGAGCAGGGCGCCGCGAATGTTGTCTTCGTCGGCACGATACTCGTTGACCTTGTCGGCGAGCACCTGCATTTTTTGCTTGAGGTCTTCATTTTCGCGGACAAGCGCTTCCATCGCTTCCACGCAGTTGTCAATAAAATCGTCCACCTCGTCGGTACGGTAACCGCGCCCACGGGTGAATTCTACGTTGCGGATCTCATCCAACGTCATCACAGAACAGTCCTTTCTAGATATATTGTTGAAGTTTTAAGACGTAGCGTCCTTTTTTGGTTTGGGGACCGACAGCCGCCACCACAAACCGACCGCATCCGCGAATCGAGAGCACGTCCCCCTCCGTAACGGCGGCAGACACCGACTCGCACGGCATATGGTTGAGCGACACGAAACCGCCTTCAATGCGGCGCGCCGCCTCTTCCCGTGAAATGCGCGCGGCGGATTTGACCACACAGTCCAACCGCGGGGACGCCACCGTATCGGTGAGTTCACGAAATTCGCGTTGCACGGCAACGGGTTCGGTATACGGATAAACGATCGACACCCCTTCGCCGCCCACTTTGCGCACGTTGTCCGCCAAATAGGGGGCCACTTCCTCCGCCACGAACACGACGGTGGAGCCGGGTGAACACACGATATCGCCGATCACCTCGCGCTTCACCCCGTTTGCAAGCAGGGTGCCGAGAAAATCGCGATGCGAAAGCGTGGCCGACGGGCGGTAGCGAAACTGCATCGCCACGAGCGGGAACAACGCCACGTCAGGCTCCATAAAATCGGGAAAGACACCGAACATCACCCGTTCGGCATCGGGATAACCGCCGAAAAACACGGCACTCGATTGCCCCGTTTCACGCAAGACGGCTCGCGCCACCGCTTGACAGTGTTCATCAAGAAAACCGACAAAACGGGGACACGAGCGCCGTTCACACAGATGACACGCATCCGCAATGCGGGCGCGCAGGCGCGCGTCCTCTTCGGATGGATTAGAAGTAGAGGCCATTGTTCTCGAGTTCATCGAGCAGGTCACCCATAAAGCCTACGTTGTAGGGGGTGATGATATAGGTGCAGTTGGCCACCTTTTTGATTTGACCGTCGTTGGCATACGCCACGCCGCTCAAAAAGTCGAGCACACGACGCGCCACGTCTTTGTTGCAGGATTCGAGGTTGAGCACCACCGTGCGCTTGGCATTGAGGTGATCCGCCACCGCCGTCGCGTCGTCAAAACGCTCGGGTTTAACGAGCACCACTTGCAGTTGCGCGGTCGCGTGGATGTTGACCACTTTGTTGCTGCGTTTGGTGTCCGCTTCGTAGCTGCGTTCGGGCGTGCGGGCAACAAAATCCGTTGCGCTTTCGTCAGCCGCGTCCATCAAATCGTCTTGATCACCGATGAGTTCTTGAAGTTTTCCGAAAAGTCCCATTTTCAGTTCCTCCTATAAAATAAGAAATTAGTAATGTCTTGCGCCAAAGATCGCCGAGCCGACACGCACCTGCGTGGAACCTTCCAGCACGGCTTGTACATAATCCGAGGACATACCCATCGACAGTATATCCATACTTACATTATCTACAATTTTACCTCTGATGTCAATAAACAGTTTGCGCATTTGAGAAAAAATTGCCCTTTTTTCGTGATCTTCGGTTAAAATTGGGGGGATCGCCATCAATCCGCGCACGCGAATTCCCTCAAATGCGGCGATCTCACCCAAAAAATCCTCCAGCGTTTCGGCGGCAATGCCCGATTTGGATTCTTCGTTGCCGATGTTGATTTCGACCAGCACGTCGGTGCGTTCCCCCGTGCGTTTGAGTGACATCTCCGAAATGGCCTTGGCGAGTTTCACGCTGTCCACCGATTCGATGCGGTCAACCTCCCCGACGATCTGCCTCACTTTGTTGGTCTGTAAATGCCCAATCAAGCACCGCGTAACACCGTCTAAATGCAGTGCATCGCGTTTGCCGAGGTATTCCTGCACACGGTTTTCACCGATACACCGAATGCCGCTGTCCAACGCGACGTTGATAAGCTCGGGTGCGACCGTTTTGGTGACCGCCATTAAGGTCACTTCTTCACGGCGACGACCCGCCGCCGCGCAAGCGTTTTGAATCTCTTCCTCGATGCGCAACAGATTGTCACGCACCCGCTGTTCGTCAACGGACCAATTTTCCGTCATACAGATCGTCTCCTCCCGTTACCAATTTGTCGTACAGTTGTACGTAGGCGGCATCGTCCATCATCTTGCTGATGGAAAAGCGATCGTCTTCGTCGTGATACAACACTTGTATACGGCGGAACGACAACACGTTGCCTTTTTGAATGTACACACCGGCGTTTTGGTCTTTGTCAAAATGCACGGCACTATCAGGAATATACAAGCCGTCGTATGCGGTGATGCGCAGTTCCACTTATTCTTTGCGAATGGCCGAAAGGTCCCCTGACATATGGGTGCAACGAAGCACCACCGCCGCGGTATCGCTTTTGCCTTTGTTGACCGCCGCCACCGTGGCAGGAATGGTCTCCTGCGTCACAAACGGCAGGTGTACCGTGACCGTAAGACCTTTTTTGATGAAGGTAGTATCGGACAGCGGCACTACGCACGCCAAATACCATTCGTAGTCGCCCACCACCTTGCCGATCTTATCTTCAGCGGGAACAGGCTCGGTGCTGAGCAACTGTTGTAACGTATCTACCGACAGCGTTTCAATCTGATTGGTTTTGACAACGTCTTCAAACCCGTCTACATTGCTGATAAAATACCCTGCCACCGGCGACGAAACCGTGTCGCTTGCCTTGGAGAAGGAGGTGGACAACGCTTCGCGCTTGGCTTTGAGGGCTTCGATACGTGCATCAAAATTCGCTTCTTTACCGACGGTGAGTTGCTTTTTGTTGAGGAGCGATTGCAGTTTGGAACGAAGTTCCTGCATCTGTGCGAAAGAACCCGTTCCCGCCGCCTTGGAGAGCGACAACCACGTCTCGTTGATCTGTTGATTGATGCTGGACAGATTGGCGCGGTTGGTGGTGCCCTGTGCGTTGATGGAGACGAGCGTGTCGATCTCCTCGTTGAGAGCATTGAGTTCCTGCTGACCGAGCGCATCCTGCATCGTGGGGTATACGTCGGCAATGGTGCCGTTTTTCGCCACGCGGTTACCGTCGGCAATGGTGTAGAAGAAATACCCCGTTGCGGTGGTGTCGATCACCGTTTCGTCACGGAACACCAACCCCGTGGTATCCACCGTTTGGTAAGCGGTGGCGCGTTCCACCGTGGCGGTGGTGATGTCTTTGGCAAAGCCGTTATAGATATGGAAGCCCACGTACACAAGCAAAAACACCGCTGCCGCAAACAGCAGGATTCGTTTGACAACGTTGTTCATATCGGTGAGCCTCCTTTGTTAATCATTTTTTAAAAATTGTGTGATCGCGCGGGCGGCCGTTTCGGTCACGCTCTCCACATCATCCGCAAAGAGCGGCGTGAATCCGCCGCGGTTACGAAACCACGAAAGTTGGCGTTTGGCATACCGCCGTGTGGCACGGCACAGTTCGTCAAGCGCCTCTTCATAAGAACAGCGGCCGTCTAAATACGGATACCATTCTTTATAGCCGATGGCCTGCGCGACCGTTTCGGCATCGGGATGTTCACGAAGTTTGCGTGCTTCATCCAACACACCGGCTTCCACCATCAAGGCGGCGCGACGGTCGATGCGATCATACAACCGTTGCCGATCGTGAAAATCGAGATACAGCGCACACGTGCGATACGGCGATGGTATGCGGCGAGAGAGTTCGTTTTGTTCGGTAATGGTGCGACCGGTCGTGCGGTAAATTTCCAGCGCGCGCACGATACGACCGATGTCGTTTGGATGCAGACGCGCCGCGGTTTGCGGGTCAACGGCACGCAGTTCTTCGAGCAACGCGGCACCGCCTTCCCGTTCGGCACGCGCGCGCAGTTCTTCACGTACCGCGCGGTCGCCCGACTGTTCTTCATAGGTTAGGTTTTCCATCACCGCTTGCATATATAAGCCTGTGCCGCCGCACAAAATCGGCAACTTGCCGCGGCGATGAATATCCGCAATGACGGCATGCGCATCGGCGGCATATTTGGCGACACTGTACGCTGTGCCCAGCGGCAAAAACCCCATCAAATGATGCGGGATACCGCCCATCTCCGCGGGTGTGGGGCGCGCCGTGCCGATGTGCAAGTCTTCGTATACTTGCATGGAATCGGCCGACACCACTTCCCCGTCAAACCGACGGCACAGTTCGATCGCCAACGCCGTTTTGCCGGAAGCAGTGGGACCTGCCAACACAACAAGTGGAATGGGCATATCACACGATCCTTCCGAATTGTTTTTCGAGTTCTTTTTTGGTGAGTTCCACACACACGGGGCGCCCGTGCGGACAGGTACGGATCTCCGCGTCGGTAAGCACGCGAGTCGCCAGTGCCGCCAATTCTTTGGCGGTGCCGTTGTCCCCCGCTTTGACGGCGGCGCGGCACGCGATGGAATGGTAGATCCAATCCATACGATCGGTGGTAACGTCACGTTTACCGGCGAGCAGGCGACCCGCGATCTCGCGCAACGCAGCGGTCTCGTCGCCACCCGTCAACACGGCGGGAATGGCGCGAACAAGCAACGCCCCGTCAAATTCTTCCAATTCAAAGCCCACGTCGGCAAGCGCGGCGAGATGCTCAAGCAGCACGCCGTATTCTTCACGGCCGAGCGACACACAAACGGGCGCGAGCAGATATTGGCTGTCGTGGGTGGCGGTCTTCTTGAGTTCGTTATACAAAATGCGCTCGTGCGCGGCGTGTTTATCAATGATATAGAGCGAGCCTTGCCACTCAGCCAACACGTAGGTGTGCAACACTTCACCGACGTAGATGACTGGCGGCAGTTCCGTCTCCATCGTCACCTGCTCGTCAACGATCGGGGCGACGGGTTCGGGCTTCGGCTCAGGCGCCGGCATCGGGGGGATAACTTTCTCGCGCACGATTGTTTCTTGCCATTTGAGCGACGCCGATTCGTCGCGCAAAAAGGGTGCCGCGGGTTTTGCCGCCACGGGTTTCGGCATTGCAGGCGGCGGAGTTGCCACAGGGCGCGCGGCAGTTTGTACCGCCCATTCACGCGCCGTGGTGGGCGCGATGACAGTGGGAGCCGCGGCTTTGGCAGGTGCCGTCGGCAACACCGCTTGGCGCGGCGCACTGTCCCCTTGCAACGCGTTCTTAACGCTGTGATACACCGCGTCAAACACGGGTTTTTCGTTGACAAAACGCACTTCAATTTTTGCGGGGTGCACGTTGACGTCCACCGTTTCGGTCGGCAGATCGACGTGTAACACGCAGGACGGGAATCGCCCGCCCATAATAAGGCCTTTGTACGCTTGCTCCAACGCGGCCATCGCGGTGCGCGTTTTCACGTAGCGACCGTTGACGAAGAAATGTTGCATCGTACGATTGGGACGCGCCCCTTCGGGACGGCAGATAAACCCGTGCACGTGCACACCGCCGAGCGTGTAGTCAAGCGGCGTTAAGGTTTTGGCAAACTCGCGACCGAGCACCGCGTTGATACACGCATCCAGATCGCCGTTGCCGGGAGTGAGCAGTTCATCCTTTCCGTCACGAATGAAACGGAAGGAAATCTCGGGATGGGACAGCGCCAGACGATCCACCACACCGGCGACCGCGTTGGCCTCCCCCACGTCTTTTTTGAGGAATTTCATACGGGCGGGGACGTTGTAAAACAGGTCACGCACGCAAATGGTGGTGCCGCGCGGACAACCGATGTCGTCACATTCGACCTCTTCGCCGCCCTCAATGACGTAGCGCGTACCGGCGAGGTCCTCCTCGGTACGGGTAACCAGTTCCACGCGCGCCACCGCCGCCACCGAGGCGAGCGCTTCGCCGCGAAAACCGAGGGTAGCAATGCCGTCAAGATCGTCTTCCGTTTTGATCTTGCTGGTCGCGTGACGGAGGAACGCCGTAGGCACGTCCTCACGCACAAAGCCGCACCCGTCGTCGGTGATGGCGATGTAGGTAACACCGCCGTTTTGGATATCCACCGTGATGGTGTGAGCACCGGCGTCAATGGCGTTTTCCGCCAATTCTTTCACCACCGAGGCGGGGCGTTCCACCACTTCGCCCGCGGCAATGAGTTCCGCCGTGTGCTTGTCGAGCACTTGAATGCGTGCCATCCGCAATTCCTCCTTTCGTTTAGTAAGATTGGGCTTCCTTGTTCAGCTCGTACAACACCTGCATCGCCTCAATGGGGGTCAGCACGTTGACATCGAGTTCTTTAAGCCGCCGAATCAACTCGTTGTCGGCGGTGGGAATCAGCGAGAGCTGCCCGTCTTCCTCCTCGGTACACACCCGCACAGGGCGGTCGAGAAGCGGCGTGCTTCCGCTGTCAAGTTCTTTGAGAATTTCTTTGGCGCGAGCCACCACACCGTCAGGAACACCCGCCAACTTGGCCACTTCGATACCGTAACTGTCGTCGGCAGGGCCGCGCACAATGCGGCGCAGGAAAGTGATGTCGTCCCCGTGTTTTTTGACCGCCACGTTGTAGTTGTGGATGCCGTCCATTTCGGTCTCCATCACGGTGAGTTCGTGATAGTGGGTGGCAAAGAGAGTTTTGGCACCGATGTGGCGCGTATCCGCCACGAATTCGAGCACGGCACGCGCAATGCTCATCCTGTCAAACGTGGAGGTGCCGCGCCCGATCTCGTCAAACACGATGAGGCTGTTTTTGGTGGCGTTTTTGAGAATGGACGCCACTTCACTCATCTCTACCATAAAGGTGGATTGGCCCGAGGCGAGATCGTCCGACGCGCCCACGCGGGTGAAAATGCTGTCCACAATGCCCACCGTCGCACTGTCGGCGGGAACAAAACTGCCGATCTGTGCCATCAACACGATGAGGGCGGTTTGCCGCATAAAGGTGGATTTACCCGCCATATTGGGACCGGTGATCATCGCCACACGGTGCGAGCGGTTATCAAGATACACGTCGTTGGGTACGAACGGGGTGTTTTGCAACGATTCCACCACGGGGTGACGCCCGTTTTTGATGTCGATGACCCCGTTCAAATCGATGACGGGACACACATATTTGTGTTGCATCGCCGCCTGCGCAAAGGAACACAGCACGTCGAGCGTGGCCAAGGCTTGCGCGGTGCGCTGAATGCGAAGCAGTTCACCCGCCACGGTGTCGCGCACGGTGGTGAACAGTTGATATTCGAGCGCGACGGCGCGGTCCTTCGCACCGAGTACACGGGCTTCGAGTTCTTTGAGTTCTTCGGTAATATATCGCTCGGCATTGGCGAGCGTTTGTTTGCGAATGTAATGTTCGGGCACCTGCTCGGCAAACGAGCGGGATACCTCGATATAGTAACCGAACACGCGATTATAGCCGACTTTGAGGGTTTTGATGCCCGTTTTTTCTTTTTCGGCCGCTTCCACACGCGCGAGCACCGATTTGCCGTCGGTCATAATGGAACGCAGATCGTCCAACTCTTCGTTGTACCCGTCACGGATCATCCCGCCTTCGCGCACCGAGAACGGCGGATCGTCCACGATCGCCGCGTCGATGAGCGCAAACAGATCCTGCAAGGGATCAATGTTGCGGTAAATTTCGGAAAGCAGAGCCCCTTGCTCGTTTTGCAACCGCTCGCGAATGGGCGCAAGCGTCGCAATGGTGCGGTGGAGCGAACGCAGTTCTTTTGCGTTGGCACTGCCGTATACCATACGGGTCATGATACGTTCGAGGTCGTACACGTCGTCAAGCAGCTCCATCACGTCGCCGCGCAACACACTGTCGTGCAACAGCGTGCCCACCGCGTTTTGGCGGCGGGTGATCTGCGCGGGATGCAGGAGCGGTTGCTCGATCCAATTGCGAATGAGGCGCTTGCCCATTGCGGTGCGCGTTTTATCGAGCACACCGAGCAGCGAGCCGCGTTTTTCCTTGTTGCGCATGGTTTCGAGCAGTTCGAGATTGCGACGCGCGGTAAGGTCGAGTTTCATATACTGCACGTCGGAATACCGTTCCAAACGGTTGATGCGGGAAAGCCCCGTCATCTGCGTGGCATACAGGTAGTCGAGCGTGCCGCCGAGCGCACGCACGGCGGAAAACTCGTTTTCGAGTTCCAATTCAGCAAGTTCGTCTTTTTCAAAATGCGTCAAGATACGGCCGACCGACACGTGGTAATCAAAACGGTCTGCCGACAGTTGCTCGGGTTCCACCCCGAGACGCTCCCGCACAAAGGCGGTAAAGTCCTCGTTGGCAAACATCGCGTCGTTTACCAACACTTCGCGCGGTAAGAACCGACCGAGTTCGTTTTGCAAACGAAGCGGCACGTCTGCCCCCTTAAGAGAAGTGAGTTGCACGTCACCGGTAGAAATGTCGGTAAAGCACAGCCCCACTTCTTCGGCATTGTCGGTCATATACGCCACGCACAAGTAGTTGTTGCGGCCCTCGTCCAACATACTGCCTTCAATGACGGTGGCGGGGGTGATGACACGCACTACCTCGCGCTTGACGAGGCCTTTGGCGGCGGCAGGATCTTCGGTTTGTTCGCAAATGGCCACCTTGTAGCCTTTGGCGAGCAGGCGCGCAATATACGCGTCACAACTGTGGAACGGCACGCCGCACATCGGTGCGCGTTCTTCCAATCCGCAATCGCGCCCCGTGAGAACCAATTCGAGTTCACGCGATACCGTTTTGGCATCCTCGAAAAACATTTCGTAAAAATCGCCTAAACGGAAAAACAAAATGGTTCCCGGGTTTTGTTCTTTGATTTCCAAATACTGTTGCATCATGGGAGAAAGTGCCATGCCGCTCACCTGCCTTTACACGTCTTGTTTCACATTACCCGAATCAATGGCAACCGCCGCAACTGCTGCAGTTGCCTGAGCAGTTATGCTCTTCGTAGTCGTCGGGATTGAGGCCTTGTGCCGCCATATTGATGATGGCACCGATGCCGTTGATGACGGTGTCGAGTTCGGTTTTGGCGGCTTGGTATTCCGCCATCGACTCGTTGGCCATCACGCGGGCATACACCTCGCGCAGTTCGGCGTTGAGTTGCATCACTTTTTCTTTGTCTTGCTCGGCTTCCTCCTTGCTCGCTTCGGCGTTGAGCGCCATGCGTTTCAGGTTAAATTCACCGATCATATCTTGCAATTCCTTGTCTTCGTCCGCCGCGGCTTGCGCCATTTGGGTGCGGATAAAACGGGGGTCGCGTTGAATTTCGTGGCCAAGGTCTTTGGCGAGTTCGAGTAAAGCTTCCATGGTAATATTCCTCCAAAATTATAATCGTTGTGTAATGGTACCGGTGAGAATGAAACTTCTCGCCGTGTCGATGCGCACCTGCACGTGCCGCCCGATGTCCTCGGGGGCAGCCTGCACACGCACCACGCTGTTGTCGGGCAATCGCGCCTCGTAATAGTCGCCCGCATCCGTCTCCACCAGCGCTTTTTGCGTGGTGCCCACAAACGCGGCCAACCGCTCACCCGACAATTCTTCCTGCAACGCGGTCATCTCGGTAAACCACGCGGATTTTTCCTCCGCCGAGATGGGGTCGGGCATCGCCGCCGCAGGGGTACCTTTTCGCGGCGAAAAAATAAAGGTGAACAGCGAGGTGAATCCCACCTCGCGAATGAGCGACAAGGTTTCTTCAAAATCCTCCCGCGTTTCGCCGGGAAAACCGACGATAACGTCACTCGTAAACGAAATGTCGGGAATGACGCGGCGGGCATAGCGGATAAGTTCCAAATACTGCTCACGTGTGTAGTGGCGGTTCATCGCTTTGAGCACGCGGTCACTGCCCGATTGGAACGGCAAATGAAAATGCCGCGACACCTTTTCGCACGCGGCGATGGTATCAAACAGACGCGGCGACGCATCGCGCGGATGCGAGGTCATAAACCGAATGAGGAAATCGCCCTCAATAGCGTTGATGCGGCGCAGCAGTTCGGGGAAATCCACCCCGTGTGCTTCTCCTTTGCCGTAGGAGTTGACGTTTTGACCGAGCAGGGTGATCTCTTTATACCCCTCCGCCACAAGCTCGCGTGCTTCCGCCAAAATGATCTCCGGGTCGCGACTGCGTTCGCGCCCGCGCACGTGCGGCACGATGCAGTAGGTGCAAAAGTTATTACACCCGTACATAATGGGTAAAAAGGCTTTGAACCCACCGTCGCGGCAAACAGGAATGCCCTCCGCAATGACACCGTCACACGTGGGGGTCTCCACCACGCGGCGTTGCTCGAGCAACGCACCTGCCATCAGTTCGGGCAGGCGATGCGACACGTGGGTGCCGAACACCAAGCCAACAAACGGGTAACTGCGGTAAAACTTTTGCGCCGCGTGTTCCTGCTGCACCATACAGCCGCACACCGCAATGAGCAGATGTTTGTTGCGCGCTTTGAATTTTTTGAGTGCGCCCACGTTGCCGAACACGCGATCCTCGGCGTGTTCCCGCACGGCGCAGGTGTTAAACAGAATAAAATCCGCGTCGTCGGGCTTGTCCGTAAACACAAAGCCCATCGCGGCGAGTTGCCCCTTCATCCTCTCGGAATCGGCAACGTTTTGTTGGCAACCGTAGGTGCGCACAAACGCGCGCGGCTGCTCAATGCCGTGCACTTCGTAAAACGCGCGCACGCGGTCCATATGTGCTTGCTGTGCGACCAATTCCGACGGGCCGATCCGTTCAATATTCGCCATGGGACACCTCCCCCATTTTGTGATTTTATCCATTCGTTTATTATAACAAATCCCCACACAAGTTTCAACGATTATTTGCGTTTTTTCGGACAAAATAAAAATTTTAAAAAACTGTTTATTTTTGGAAGAAAACGCAATATAATAGAGGAGTACTGAGGAGGTCGTTTTATGGATCACACGTTACTCCCGAACATCACGCGCGTCCACTTCGTGGGCATCGGCGGCTCGGGTATGAGCCCGTTGGCGGAAATTTTACATTCTCTCGGGTATGTCCTTTCGGGGTCCGACGTCAATGAGTCGGACAACCTTGCCCGCATTCGGCGGTTGGGCATTCCCGTGTATATGCCGCAAAAAGCGGAAAACCTCGGCGACGCCGAACTGGTCATCTACACGTCGGCGGTGTCGGCGGACAACCCCGAACTCGTCGAAGCCAACCGCCGCGGTATCCCGCTGATGGAACGCGCGGTGTTGCTCGGGCGGTTGTCTCGCCAATTCAAAACCACCGTGGCGGTAGCGGGCACCCACGGCAAGACCACCACGTCGTCGATGCTGTCGCAAATTTTGTTGCAGGCAAACGTTGACCCGTCGGTGTTCATCGGCGGTCGCTTGCCTCTCATTGACGCCAACGGCAAGGCGGGTAACTCCGACGTGTTCGTGTGCGAGGCGTGCGAGTTTCAGGACCATTACCTGCAAATGACACCCGCCATCTCCATCATCTTGAACGTGGACGCCGATCACCTGGACTATTTCGGCGACTTGAACGGCGTGATTGCATCCTTCCGTCAATTCGCGACACAAACCACGGGGACACTGATCGTCAACGCCGACGACCCCGAAACCCTGCAAGCCATCAACGGTCTCACCCACGCGGATATCGTCACCTACGGTGCGGATATTCAAAACGAATGGTCGGCGCAAAACATCACGGTGCACGACGGGGCGTACGGGCAGTACGATCTGTATCACCGAGGCAAGTTTATCACCCCCGTGACCCTCGGTGTCCCGGGCCGACACAACGTATTCAACTCTCTGGCGGCGGCCGCGGCGGCACACCTGTGCGGCGTGTCGTACGACGCGATTGCCGACGGGATCGCCGCATTTGGCGGTGCAGGACGGCGGTTTGAAAAGCTCGGCACCGTGGCGGGTATCACCTTTGTGGACGATTACGCGCACCATCCCACCGAAATTGCCGCCACTCTCGGCGCGGCTATGGCACTCGGCCACCGCAAGGTGTGGGCCATCTTCCAACCCTTTACCTTCTCGCGCACGGCGCGGCATTTGGAGGAGTTTGCCGAAGCGTTGTCGGCGGCAGACGAAGTGATCGTCAGTGACATTATGGGATCACGTGAACAAAACGAATGGAACGTTTCGTCGAAACAGATCACCGACCGCATCGACGGCGCACACTACCTCCCCACCTTTGAGGACATCACCGCGTTTGTGGTGCAACACGCCGAAGAGGGCGATCTGGTGCTCACGATGGGCGGCGGTGACGTATACAAATGCGCGCGGATGATCAAGGCGCGATTGACCAAATAACAAATACGGGCAGAAGACGGTGTCCTCTGCCCGTATTTGTTATTTCTGTTCTTTTTGAATATACTCGCGCGGCGAGATGCCCGCTTTCTTCTTGAACACTTTGGAGAAGTAGAGCGGATCGCTGAAACCGCACTGCAAGGCGATCTGCGAAACAGAGGTGGCACCCTCGCCAATCAAGTAGACCGCGTATTGCAAACGAAGACGGTTGAGGTATTCGTTGAATCCTACGCCCATTTTGGCTTTGAAGAAGCGGGACAAATAGTTTTCGGTGTAAGCAAAAATATCCGCCACCTGCCGCAAGGTCAAGGCACTTTCGCGGTAATGGGTATCCACGTAATCCACGATCACGTGGAGGAGATTTTCGCTTTTCTTGTCGTCCGTAATGTCGCGATCTTTCGGAATGTAGGACAGGGTGTGCAACAACACACTTTCGGTCAAGATATTCGCGTTGGTATGGTTGACCCGCACGACGGAACTGAGCCACAGTTCGACCAAATGAGAAAAACCCGAAAAAACCGGTTGCTCCGCACGAACCCCCGCCTGTTCTAACAGTTCGGGCGCGCCCGTGCCCATAAAACTGATGTAGGCATAACGGAAATCGGCATCGCCGTCCAAAAAATAGAACGTGCCGGGAAAAAAGAAAAACAGCGAGCCCTCTTTAAGATCAAACACAGTATCGCCGACACGCATCGTGGCCGTGCCGGAGGTGACCAAATGCAGATAATAGATCGGGCGCAAAAAGGGTTGTTTTTGCAACGGAAATTCCGTTTCGTACACGAAGTGCACCGCCTTGAGATTACCGGAAATTTCTTTGGGTGGTAAAAAGCGGCAAATACTGTCCATACGGTCGCCTCCTTTTCTGCATTATGGCACATCGGGTTAAAAAAATCAATGTTTCGGTATAAAGAAGAATAATTTTCCATAAAAAAGTGGGATTTTTCCATTTGCAAAGCGCGCTGTAAAGTGATACGCTTTTTGTTGTACGAGAGGCGTTGCTTGCATGGAAAATGCGCACTCGTCTTGCACAACATTTACCCGCGTGCTACTATCATAAAGGAAGGATTGATCGTATGAAGGCCCGCCTGTTCGCCGCGGTACTGATCGTCGCGATGTCACTTTCGTTGTTTGGTTGTAACGATAACAACGACACCGACAAAACGACCACGACCGAAACGACCACCACAACCACCGAGGAATCCACGACCGCTTCGCAAGAGGAAACCACCTCGACCGAAGAGGAAAAGACCACTGCCTCGAAAAAATCGACAACCACCAAAAAGGTGACCACGACCACCTCTGAGAAAACCTACCGCACGTTGCCGAAGACGACCACGACGGCTACCGCCGCCACGAGTGCGATCGACAACGTAACCGAGCCGGTTTCCACGGGTTCGACGACCACGACCAAGAGAACGGTTCCGCCCCGTGTGACCACCACCAAGAAAGATTGGTCACATATTTTCCCCGTCAAGGTGACCCAATCCATTAAAGATCGCGCCGCCGCCGTCAACAACAATTTGAACGGCGCACAAAAAATCAAACTTCCGTCTGATCGCGCGTTTGTCACCAATTACGATCCCGATTGGGCCTTCACGCATCACCCCGGTTTGGCCTATTTTAACGGCAAATGGTACGCTTCCTTCTCGCAAGGTCCTAAGGACGAAGACGCTCCCGGCCAACGCATCGTCGTTTGTTCCAGTGACGATTTTCTCACCTGGAGCAAACCTGTCGTGGTCGGCCCCTGCATTGATAACCCCTTGAAAGCCGGTACCTTGAGCGGCAACGTCCCTTCTCCCATCTTTACGTGTAACAACAAACTGATCATCACTTATGGGGCGACCTGTTATCCTCCGAACAAATTTGACAGTCAAAACCGTTTCCAAGCCAATGCCGACCTCACCAATACCATCAACAAAGGTTTTGTGGTTATGAGCACCGACGGCGTCAATTGGAGTGAACCGGTGGCATATACCGGCGGCGGTGGCGGCGATACGTTGCGCCAAACCGTGACCGGTCGTTGGCTCAAAGCCTACGGAACTTCCGCACACTTCAGCGATAAAGAAACTCCCGACGGTTTGGTTTGGGAAAGCAAAGGTTTGTCGCTCTATCAACGTAACGACGCCATCAAGCGCAACAACGGCGCGGTGCATACCGAATCGTCTTGGTTCCAAACCAAAGATAACGTGTTGCACATTATGGTGCGCAGCGATACGGGTTATTTGTGGATGATGGAAAGTTATGATAACGGTGAAACCTGGACCGACCTGTATCCCACCAACTTTGGTTCCTCGTCCACCATGTGGAAATTCGGCGAGCTGCCGGACGGCCGTATCTACGGTGTCGGTACATCGGGTAACGCTTCCTCCGGCCGCGACAAGTTGGAACTGTGGCTCTCGGATGACGGCATCAACTTCGACACCTGTTACATCATCCGCGACGAAAATGATTCCCAGCAACGCAAACCCGGTTGGGCCAAAGGCGGCCGCTACGGCTATCCCTCCGTCCAAATCCGCGACGGCTATTTGCACGTACTGTATTCCCGCCACAAGGAATATATGGAAGTGTCCCGTGTGAAACTTTCGGATATCAAATAAAGGAGTATCCCTATGGAAAACAAAGTGCTGAAACTCGGCGTGGTTGGCCTCGGCCGTGGCAGACAGGTCACCATCGAATTGGCCAACGATAAAAACGTAAAGCTCACCGCCGTTGCGGACTGGAATCCCGAAATGTTGGCAGAAGCCGTTGCCGATTACAAACAGCGCGGTTTCACCGATTTCGAAGCCTTTAACAGTTTCGATGACATGTTGGAAAAAGGCGACTTTGATGCCGTGTTCATCGCCACCGATGCCATCTGCCACGTGCCCTACGTCATCAAAGCGTTGGATGCCGGCAAACACGTGCTCAGCGAAATCCCGGCGGTCAACTCCATCGAGGAAGCCAAAGCCCTTAAAGCGGCGGTGTTGCGCCACCCCGAACTGAAATATATGACCGGTGAAAACTGCTGTTACTGGGCGTTTATCCAAGCGTGGAAGCGAATGTACGACGAGGGCAAGATCGGTCAAACGATCTATGCGGAAAGCGAATACCTTCACAGCTGCGATATTCGCACCAAAACGCAAGAGGATTTTCCGCAAGATCACTGGCGTTCGTTCCAACCTGCCATCCATTATCTCACTCACAACTTAGGGCCGCTGCTCTATATTATGGACGACGAATGCGTCAGCGTATCCTGTATGCAACCCGACCAAATGAACAACCCCTATCGTCCCGACAAAAACGCGGTCGCCATTTTCAAAACCAAAAAAGGCGCGGTGATCCGCATTTTGATCGTGTTTGATGCGTACGTGGGCTTTGACCACAACTTCTCCATCATCGGTACCAAAGGCACCCTCGAAACCGACAAAACCAAGCCGATGGAAACGGCTCATACGTTTGCGCGGTTGATGGATATTCCCGGGACGTTGGAGGAAAAGGTGGACATCCCCGTCACCGATAAATTTTTCGGTGAAAACATCGGCGGTTACCACGGCGGTGCCGACGTAAAAATGATTCGCGAATTTATCAACTGTGTCCTCAACGACACCAAACCGCCCATTGACGTGGACTTGGGCATCCGCATCACTCTGCCGGGTCTCATCGCGGCCGAATCCGCTGCACGCGGCGGCGAGCTGATGGAGATCCCGCAGATCTGATCAGACGATTGGAGATGCGCATCACACACATCTCTTCATCACATTCCTTTCTCTATGGGAAACGCCCCGTCTTCCGACGGGGCGTTTTTCTGTTTACGATTCTTGCACGAGTTTGCCGCACAGATGCTCGGGTATTAGTTCCAGTAGCAAGGTTTTGTGGGCGTACGTGTCAATTTCCGTTTGAATGTAGGTTTCGTCCTGCGTGAATTTGCGGCTGAGTTGTGCGGTGACCGTTTTCACCTTGTCCACGTCGTCGATTACACGTATCCTGCCGAACACGATCACGCTTTTGACGTTGAGCGCCCATTCGTCGGGCAGGCGGTATCCCTCGTCGAAAACGCAAAACGATACGCGGTCGTCTTGCCGCAACGCGTCCAAACGGTGACCGCCTTTGCCGCAATGAAAATAGAGGTTGCCGCTTGCCTCGTCATACCAATGATTCATCGGCATACCGTAGGGGTACCCGTGATCGCCGTTTACCGACAACACACCGCGTGTTTGTTTTTTCAAAATCGCGATGCAATCCTCTGTGGAGAGTTGTTTGTTTTTCCGTGTCAGTTCCCGAAACATCGGCATTTCTCCTTTGTTGTAAAGCCGCACTTGGCAATGCCAACTGCGGCTTTTTGACAGATTTATTTTTCAATCGGCGGAATGGTCACGCGGACAAATTCCACACCGCGACGGTTTTTGTCGTAACCGAAACCGATCGACCCATCTTTCATCAAGATGGGGCACGGATAGGACAGGTAGCCGCCGAACAGCAGGTCTTCTTTGAGATACCAGGTTTCCATTTCGTCGTCGCTCACCCACACACTGACGATGTCGCGCGCGCCGCGTTTGCCGACCACGCCGCCCGTGGGGTTGTGGAACAGCGCAATACGCCCGTCGGGCAAGCGGAGCACCTGCGCCAATGCGCTGGGGTTGGGGATGTCGGTCGGGCGGGCGTCGGTCCAGGTGTAACCCTCGTCATAACTGTCAGCACGCCACAGGAAACCGCCCCATTCTGCACGCATAATCATCATCAAATGGCCGTCTTTGTGCTGAATGATGTTGCCTTCCAGCAAACCGAGCGGGCGGTTACCTACGCGACCGCGAATCTCAAACTCGGTCATATCGGCGTTGGGTTTAAAGCAGAACATGCCATATTGCGTGCGACCAAAGTCGATCGGTTCGTCTTCGCCCTCCATCATCGGTTCCATCGCCGCGGCTTCCTCTTCGCTCTTCGCATGCACCAAGCGATTTACGCCCGCCGTCAAGGGTTTTTCGCGTTTTTGCATAAAAGTACCGCAACCGAGCAGTTCGCCGTTTTGCAAGGTGATGATGTTGCCGAACGAGCTGGACAAGCGTTCGCCCTCGTACAGCGTGATCGGCACTTCATCCACCCATGTGTGGCCGTTATCGTGCGATTCCTTGCGCGTGTAGTGCCACACGTCATAACGGTCACCGGCAGGCCAACGGGCACACATACAGAAAATGCGATCGTTGATGTTAAAGGTGTTGGCGGAACCGTTGTCTTCGCCTTCCTTTTGGTCAAGGAGAACGTCGATATCACCCCACGTACGACCGCCGTCGGTCGAACGGGAATACAGAACGATGTGGTCATCGGCGGGCTCGGTGTCGCCGCCGCTCATCCAACTGCAGATGAGGTCGCCGTTCGGCGCCACGATGGTTTGACCACCTACCGCCAAGCGATAGATCTTACCGTTATATTCCCAGCCTTTCAGACCGTCGAATACGGTATATACTTCATGCTCGATTTTCTGTGACATACTGTTGACACCCCTTTTTTAATAATGCGCCCTCATCATAGCACACCACACAATTTGATTGCAAGGCTTTTTTGCCAAATATTTGGTGTGTTTTTTGGTTTTGCGAGCATACATATCAGCCGCAAAATGATATCTGATAAAAAGTCCGGTGCTTGTGTTCCCACAAGCACCGGACTTTTCGCCTTTCGATTTCTATGTAACAACACGCCCGAGATCGTCTATTCTTCTAACAATACCTGTTGCTTTCATAATATATACAAAATCTCCTTACTTTACAAATTTGTACTGTTAGTATCTGTAAAACAAGGAGATTTATACTTTTACTTAATTAAACGTTTATTATTTCTGTTTTTCTTGGTGTTGCAAATCTATTTTTTATATCCAAAAGATTTTCGCATATTTGATTGTCAGTCAAGGACGATGCTTCATGAATTTCAGCAAGCTTTTGTCTATAAAACTTAAGCCATTCGTTTAAGATTTCATACAAGGACATCAGTTTTGGTTTTCCGTCTGAGAGTAGAATTGCACGATACTCATAAACCGCTTCAATTTTAGAGTGCAAAAGCAGCGCATCTATCGCCTCTTGCACATTGCCTCTTTTCTTTAATGCAATATCAATGCAAACGGCATCTTTGCTTGAGCGATTTTCAATCTTTATTGCATCATAAAACATGGGAAAATCGTCGAGTACGATCGATTTAATATCTTTAATATCGTTGTGCGGCCCTACGCACTTAAATTTTGACATCAGTGTAAATGGCAATTCGTTGATAATAATGTGCGGACGTCCTGTTTCATCTTTTTCTATATCCACTTTACCACGAATAACAACATTACCGACGCCTGTTTTATACGTCTGCGCAAGGTCGCATTTGTTTATAATTATTCCACCCTCTATAAAGTCGGGACCTTTTATGTATGATAACAATTCATCTTCCGATATGTCTGGGTTTCGAATCAAAGCAATAACCGCATCAATTACCTCGCCAAGGTTATGTGGGGGAATGTTGCACATTGTCCCCTCTGTTCCTGAAATAAGCACGTTTGGCAAGCAAGCGAAAAAGATGCTTGCGTTCTCATCCAAATCCCGCTTTTCAACGTCGAACAGTACGTTTGAAAACTCGGATAGTTTGACCTCGTTATAATGAGGGTCTGAAAAATCGCCATAGCAAGGGCCACCCCCGCCAAAGTTGCCTGCACCTTGGAGAAGCGTGGGAGCTTTCCATTCCTGCACCATGTTCAATATGGTGTCATAAAGTTTTGCAGAAATTCCAAAGGCGCTACGCGGCAACATATCATTAAAAAGATGCTCGCCTTCAAAATCTTCAATAATCGTTGCGGTACATTTTCTTTTTCCGTTTTTGGTTGTGTTTTGCACTTTTGCTAATACTTTCCGCTGTGTTGGTGTTAAACCGTCACGAACATCAGGAATCTCTTTTTCAAAAGCGCGTTTTTCGATTGCAGTATCTAAATACGAATTATCAGTATTAAGCATATAATCGCCCTCCGTACATCTGTATCATATCTTCTATTTTACTATACTTCTATTATAAAGTAAATAGAGTGACAAAAATGGGACACAAAACAGCGAGGTGAATTTCACCTCGCTTTTGTTATGTATAAAACCGTCCAAAACCCCGATTTTGATACCAATGCGTTCAATGGGGCAAACCAGCGAAAACCCTAGTGCTTATGCGGGTTTCAGGCGGTTTGCCCTATTATTGCGAATGCAATGAGCAACAAGGTTCTCTCAGCCGCCGAAAACTTGTTTTCGTATGCGGCGTGAGGTTCTTATAACGCATTCCTCTATTCTACGAACTATTCCAGTTGCTTTCATATATACATTTCTCCTTATATTACAAATTGTGATGTTAGTATCTGTAAAATAAGGGGATTTATACTGTTTACTAAAGAATAACTACGGTTTCTTTTTCACGTTTATCAGATGTTAGATTGATAATGTTGCATTCGTTTGGATTGTTCATATCATGATGGATCATTTGAAAAACTTCAAGAATAATTCCGTTTGAAAAAGCGATCAGAATATCGTGTGATTTCTCAACTTCCATTTTAACTACATTCGAACCCTCCAAAAGTTCTTTGCACCTATTTACTTTTATGTCTACATGAGATTCTAAGAATTCAAAGTTTTCTTCCATATATTCATCGAAGTCAATATTGTCAGATTCTTCCTCGTTTTACATAGGCCAAAATACGGCTGTTTCGCTATCTACAAAATGCGCAAAGCAATCTGCAGAGGACATAAAAACATCCCTATCCTTGCGAATTCTCCAAGAGTAGTTGCCACTACGAATTCGCAAATCACTTCCATTTGTAAAGAACAATGTTATATTCCCATCGGACATATAAAATGCGCCGACTTCTTTTCCAATAATTTCTTTATCCTCTTTCATTTTACACCTTGGTAAAAATTAAATTCTATAATTATTATACCATACTTACATTATGAATTCAACTAAGGGAACATAATAAGACATAAGTAATAAGGATGTTTTTCTTATAAACACATTTCTCCTTTTGCTTCTTTAAAATATGTACAATAGACATCTGGGCTAAATCCTGCCGATGGATGTTTTAGCCCATATACAATTAGCGGCTTTTTCAAAAGAACATCGCAATTCTGGTATTTTACACAATCTTGATACTTAAATTGCTTCAAATAGTTCGTGTTATGCTCAATCAAAAGGAGCTCCTTTTCGCCTGTCACAGCTGATGGAAGATTGTTGTATACCAGTCGACTAAAGCAAAAAACAACGTCAATTTCATGGCCGTTTATATAGGTAAACAGTTCGTTGTTGTACTGTTTTCTGTTATATTTGATTTTTTCTGCCGCTGTATTGCTTTCTCTTATACCGCAAAGGTCAGATACGTAATTACCACAGTAAACCTTGCTCCAAAAACATTTTCGTTGTTCTAATGTTATATCGTACCCGAAGGCTTTCATTATGTTTTTATAAAATTGAGTATCATTATCATTGCCGCACACCGCCAAATAGTCAACAGCACCATGCGTGCCTTCAATTTTACCATCGTCTTCATAATGCGATTCACCTAAAATCAGCACTTTAATAGGTTGATCGGCGGCATTTTTGCCGATGAACACATTTTTAAATATAGTAACTCCCCCAAACTATTTAATCTTTTTCAATTTTAACATACAAGCCTCTGCATTGCAAATACTACCTTCGGTAATACTGTCTTTATACAAAATATAAGCCCTATCACACAGTTCGCGTGCTTCTTTTGATATTGGTAACATATCATCTGTATCACTTGCGTGAGGAAATGTCTCTGTAACAACGATATGCAATCCTCGTTGTATAGCAAGTTCTCTTAATTTCATTAGCAAATTCTTTTGGATTTCTGCTTGGTTGTATGTTCCTACAGTCGCATGTTTGAGACCATCTTGTAACACAAAAGATGACAGATCATCCACCAAAACAACAGCACCGCGCACCCTTGCTGATTCTGACAACCTTTTTAACATAAACTCACAATTTCGTGGAAACACATTTAAAATATGTACGGCGGGAAGCAGTTTGTTCTGTAGATTTTTCTTTGTTCGGGTAATACTGCAATAGCAGACGGGAAAACCTTGCGTAACAAGATCGTTTGCTAGTTCAATGCTAAAGGTTCTTCTACCATCACCGGGTCGAGCGCAAATAACCGTTAAATAACCGAGCGGCCTTTGTTGGATCTCTTTTATAACATTTTTCAGCATAATGTATACCTCCTCTATTATGCTAATAGAACCGAACGCGACATTGAATTAGGTCCCCTTTCTCGAGTTGTTTACAAATTATTTATAAAAAAGCGCCAAAACCCTGATTTTGACACCCTTGTGTTCAATAGGGCAAACTTGCAAAAATCCTACACACGCGCGGCGCGCGTATATCACAGTTGCCAACAGGCAACTATATCACTTGTTCCGCAAGGAACAACTATCACACCGCCGTCAGGCGGTATATCACTGCAAAGAAAAGACCTCGACGTACATTCTCGTCCGTACGGAAGGAGGGGGTGTATGCGGGGGAACTATCAGAGTTCCCTCCGCATTAGAGCGAGCTTTGCTCGCGGATCAATAACACAAAACAAAAACTCCGACGAGTCATCGTCGGAGTTTTTTGTGTTGGCATCTTCCTATCTTCCCGGGCCGCTACCAGCCAAGTATTGTCGGCGCAAGTGAGCTTAACTGCCGTGTTCGGGATGGGAACGGGTGTACCCTCACCGCCATCGACACCAACTATTCAGGATCATACCCTGAAAACTGAATAAAGTCAACATTGAATTTGCAAAGCGAACCCACCCTCACCGTTGCATCACGGTTCAGGCTTTGTGATTCAAACCTGCTTGTCAGGTCAAGCCCTCGGTCTATTAGTACTGCCAAGCTGAAAGTGTCACCACTCTTACACACGCAGCCTATCTACCCGGTAGTCTTCCGGGGACCTTACTTGATTACTCAATGGGATATCTTATCTTGAGGCCGGCTTCACGCTTAGATGCTTTCAGCGTTTATCCGATCCACACGTAGCTGCCCAGCTGTGCCACTGGCGTGACAACTGGTGCACCAGAGGTGTGTCCATCCCGGTCC
>JAFSFY010000041.1 GCA_017434985.1 Clostridia bacterium
CGTGCCGGAACAGCCTACTGCAACAACGGTTCAGCCATTCTGCTCGGGAATGAGACTTTTTCGCCCGTTCACACTGTCTCGCACCGACCGACAGCTCTCTGAAGTGAAGGATGGACCAAAAATAGTTCCTTCATCGCATTTCTTATGAATATGGGAAACATTTTAGCACTCTTTTTTGCGGTTGTCAAGGGATTTTTTCAGTTTATTCGATCTCAAGATCACGATATTTTTCAATATACGCCTTCAATACGCGGTTGGTTTCGAGGTCGGCGTCGCCGAGGGTGCTTGAACAGACGATGATGCCCTCGATACGGCCGCTTTTGAGAAGTTCAAAATAGCAGGAGAGTTGCGCGTCGAACAGGGCGATGTCCATCGGCTCGTTTTTGTTGTAGTTCCACACGTAAGTGCCGAGCATTACGGGTTTCTCCCCCGCGAGGGCAAACACCTTGTCGAGGTGTTTCTCTTTATCGGCAATGTCGGCACAGTCCCAGATCCAAAAGGTGATGCCGTCAAAACATTCGAGATACGGGGCCAAATCGAGATCAAGTTGAAAATCGTACAACACGCACCAAAAATCTTTGCCCGCCGCGTTGAGGGCGGTTTTGATGTCTTTTAACACTTCGGGAGGAAAACGCTCCATCCGTTCGGGCGAAAAGAAATCGTCCACGATACCGCCCGTGATCGGCATCGTCGTGTCAAGAGCGTCCAACACGTCCCCCGTATTGCCGAGTTTGTCTTTCGGCAAAGGGGTGCTGCCATCGCCCAGCACCGACCATTTGATTTCTTTAAACGCGGAAAAACGGTTTTCAAACTTGGCATACGGCGGTTGGATGTTGCCGCCGTACGACACAATAAACGCGTTGGGAACGTGGTATTCTGCGGCAAATTGTTCGGGGGTCATCGCGCAGGTCATCCCCGTGCACTCGTTGTGAGAGCCTTCAAGGTGACCCCAATTCCACAGTTTATCGCCGATCTTGGCCATACAAATTCCTCCTTGTTTGAGAAAAAGCGCATACGGTTATCGTATGCGCTTTTATCGTAAGGGAATTGCCCTACTCTGTCAAGAGAGTTTATTCGGTTTTGTTGCCGGATTCTTCGGGAATCGTCCACGTTTGGGTTTGCTTTTTCGGTTTTTGTCGCGAAGCAATGTAATCGGTGATGATCAATTGTACCACCGCCATCACCGGGGCGCCAAGCAAAATGCCCCAGAACCCAAAGAGACCGCCGCACACCGTGATGCCGAGCAACACATAGATCGGCTTGATGCCCACCGTTTGACCGACGATACGCGGTTGGATGATGTTGGCGTCGATCTGTTGCATCACGATGATATAGATCGCGATGAAGAGTGCACCGTAGAAGTTGCCCGACAACAGTGCAAACAACACGCACAGCAAACCGCCGATGATCGCACCGAAGTACGGAATGATGTTGAGAAGGCCGAGCATAATGCCGAGCGCGGGTGCATTGGGCATACGGGCAATGAGGAAACCGATGGTTGCCAAAATGCTGACCACCAACGCGTCCAACAACTGACTGTACACGTAATTTTGGAAGATCTTGGCGATCTTGTGCAGATAATCCGAAATGAAATTCACCGTTTTGTTTTTGAGGAAGATCCCGCTGACCGATCGCGTGGCACGGAACAGCGATTCCCGACCGAACAACATATACAGCGAAATGACGATCGCCATCACCACGTCCACAATGGAGCCGGTGATGCTGACCACACTGCGCACGTAAGACATCACGCGCTCAACGGTGAGGTAACCTTTCAATTGCTCGTACACTTCGCGCAGTTTATCCTTCACGTCAAAATACGCGAGCAAACCACTGCCGCTGTGCTCATCCAAGAAGGTGGTGACCGTGTTGTAATAGGACGGGATGTTTTCCACAAAATCGACCAGCGCATTGAACAGCGCCGGACCCGCCAAGTAGACCACGAGTGCCAACAAACCGAACGCCAGCAAATACACAATGGTGATGGAGAGCGGGCGCGCGGTTTTTTGCCAAAACTTCGCCTTGGGACGCAACATCAGCGTTTCGAGCTTTTTGGCAGGCATATACAGCAAGAAGGCAATCACAAAGCCGATGACAAACGGCGTTAAAATGCCGAAAAGCCGCCCGATGATCCCGCCGATCTCGGCCAAACTGTCGAACATTTTATAGACAACGATGAGCGCAAAGCCCACCAAAAACATCCCGATCCATTGACCGAGTGTTTTGTTTGGTTTCATATCGCGCGCCCCCTTTTGGATTTGTTTTTCTTTAGCATAGCAAGATTTTTTCAAAAATACAAGATTTAATTGAACATATCTTTGATTTTGTCAAAGAAACTCTCGCGTTTTTGATAGTTTTTGTTGCCGAGCGATTCCTCGAACTGGCGAAGCAGGTCTTTTTGCTTGCCGTTTAAGTTTTTGGGAACTTCCACCGTCACACGGGCAATGAGGTCGCCTTTCCCGCGGCCGTTGACGTACGGGATACCTTTGCCTTTCAGACGGATGATGTCGTCGGGTTGCGTACCCTCTTTGAGCGAATAATCCTGCTTACCGTCCAGCGTAGGAATTTGAATGTCGGCACCGAGTGCCAACTGCGCAAAGGTGAGCGGCAGGTCACAGAGCAGGTCGTATCCGCGACGCTCGAAGATCGGGTGCGGTCTCACCGACACCTTCACTTCCAAATCGCCCGCAGGACCGCCGTTTACACCGGCGTTGCCTTTGCCGCGCACCGTTAAAATTTGCCCGTCGTCAATACCGGCGGGTATGTTGATGCCCACTTTTTCGGCCACGCGCACCTGGCCGACGCCGTTACAGGTGCGGCACGGAGTTTCGATGATCTTCCCCTTACCGCCGCAACGGGAACACACCGTTTGCGTTTGCATCACGCCGAACGGTGTGCGCTGTTGGCGCGTTTCTTGCCCGGTACCGTGACATTGCGGGCAGGTCGAAGCCGAGGTGCCTTTGGCGGCACCGCTGCCGCCGCAATCGGTACAGGGTTTTACCAAGCGCACGTCCACCTGCTTTTGGCAGCCTTTGGCGGCTTCCTCAAACGAAATGATGACGCTTGCCGACACATCACTGCCCTGCCGCGGTGCATTGGGGTTGGCACGGCGACCACCGCCTCCACCGAAGAAGGAGGAAAAAATGTCGCCGAGGTCGATGTCCACGCCGCCCCAACTGCCGGCACCACCCCAACCGCCGCCACCGGCGCCGAAATTGGGGTCAACACCCGCGTGGCCGTATTGGTCGTACCGCGCTTTTTTCTGCGCGTCGGACAATACTTCGTACGCTTCGCCTACTTCTTTGAAGTGTGCTTCCGCTTCTTTGTCACCGGGGTGCAGGTCGGGGTGATATTGTTTCGCCATACGGCGATACGCTTTTTTGATTTCGTCTTCCGAGGCGCCCTTTTGGATGCCGAGTACCTCGTAATAATCGCGTTTTTGTTCTGCCATAACCAATCTCCTGTCGGGAGTTTAATGCGACCGATAGCCCCCTTGAAAAAGGGGGCTATCGCGCTCGCTGTTACATTAGTGGACTTCGCCGTTGTAGTAGCCGTCGTCACCGGCGGGCGGCACGTCACCGTCCGCAGGTGCACCTTGTTCGGGCGCGGCAGCCTTGTAGATCTTTTCGGACACTTCGTAGAATTTCTTGGTCAGATCTTCCTGCGCCGCTTTGATCGCGTCGATATCTTCGCCTTTCAAGGTCTCTTTCAAGGCGTCGATCTTGGTTTGGAGTTCATTCTTGTCGGCCTCATCCAGTTTATCGCCGAGTTCTTCGATGGTTTTCTCGCATTGGTACACCATTTGATCGGCACCGTTGCGGATCTCCACCGCTTCTCTCTTCTTCTTATCTTCTTCGGCGTATTGCTCCGCCTCTTGCACCGCTTTTTCCACGTCTTCTTTGGACATATTGGTGTTGGAGGTGATGGTGATGTGTTGTTCTTTGCCGGTGCCGAGGTCTTTGGCGCTGACGTTCACGATGCCGTTGGCGTCAATATCAAACGTGACTTCGATCTGCGGCACACCGCGACGGGCGGGCGCAATGCCGTCCAAGTGGAACATACCGAGGGTCTTGTTGTCACGGGCAAATTCGCGTTCCCCTTGCAACACGTGCACTTCCACGGAGGGTTGATTGTCTTGTGCCGTGGAGAAGATCTGCGATTTTTTGGTGGGAATGGTGGTGTTGCGCTCGATCACGCGGGTCATAATGCCACCCATCGTTTCGACGCCCAGGGAAAGGGGCGTTACGTCGAGAAGCAACAAACCTTTCACTTCGCCACCGAGAACGCCGGCTTGCAACGCGGCACCCATCGCCACGCATTCGTCGGGGTTGATGCCCTTAAACGGCTCTTTGCCGAGGAATTTTTGCACCGCTTCCTGCACCGCGGGAATACGGGTGGAGCCGCCGACAAGCAACACTTTGTCAATCTGAGAAGCGGAGAGGCCGCTGTCGGACAAGGCTTGTTTCACAGGACCCATCGTGGCTTCCACCAAATCGGCGGTGAGACGGTTAAACTCTGCACGGGAAAGGGTCATATCCAAATGTTTCGGGCCGGTGGCATCCGCCGTGATAAAGGGAAGGTTGATGTTACTGGTCATACCGCCCGAAAGTTCGATCTTGGCCTTCTCCGCCGCTTCACGCAAACGTTGCACCGCCATTTTATCGGTCGAGAGATCCACACCGGTCTCGTTTTTAAAGCCGGCGATGAGCCAATTTACGATCTTTTGGTCAAAGTCGTCGCCGCCCAAACGGTTGTTACCCGCGGTGGCCAACACTTCTTGCACACCGTCGCCCATTTCGATGATGGACACGTCGAACGTACCGCCGCCCAAGTCATACACCATAATTTTTTGGTCGGTCTCTTTATCAATACCGTACGCGAGCGCTGCCGCGGTGGGTTCGTTGATGATGCGTTTCACTTCCAAACCGGCGATCTTGCCCGCGTCTTTGGTCGCTTGACGTTGCGCGTCGGTAAAATAAGCGGGAACGGTGATGACCGCTTCGGTCACTTTGTCGCCCAAATAGGCTTCCGCATCCTGTTTGAGTTTGGACAGGATCATCGCGGAAATTTCCTGCGGGGTATACCCTTTATCGTCGATGGTTACTTTTTTCGCAGTACCCATATCGCGTTTGATGGACGAAATAGTGCGGTCGGGGTTGGAGACCGCTTGTTGTTTTGCCACGCGGCCGACAATACGCTCGCCGTCCTTCTTAAACGCCACCACCGAGGGGGTGGTACGGGCGCCTTCCGCGTTGGGGATGACGACGGCTTCGCCGCCTTCGATCACCGAAACGCAAGAGTTGGTTGTACCAAGGTCGATACCAATGATTTTTGCCATGATTGTTTGCCTCCAAATATTGTTATGTTTATTGATTCACCAAATTAGTTGGCCACCTTGACCATCGCGGGACGAAGTACGCGTTTTCCGAGGCGATAGCCTTTCTGGAACACCTCAGTCACGGTTTCGGGTTCCACACCGTCCGCATCCTCGCGCATCACGGCGTGATGGATCTCAGGGTCAAATGTTTCGCCGAGCGCGGGAATCTCTTCAAGTCCCATCGCTTTGAGCGATTCTTCAAACTGCGCGATCACCATATTGACGCCTTTGCGGTATTCTTCCCCGTCGGGGGCGGCGATGGCACGCTCCAGATTATCAATACTCGGCAATAACGTTTTCAGCACTTCGCCTTTCACAAACGAGCCGAGTTGTTCTTTTTCTTGATCGGTGCGGCGTTTGTAGTTGGCATATTCCGCCACCACACGCTGATACTGATCTTGCTCTTGCGCGAGCTGTGCTTTCAGTTCGTCAAGTTCAGTATGGGCCGTTTCGGCCGCGGTATTCTCTTCTGCCGTTTGAACTTCCGTTTCGGGTTGTTCGGTATCCACGGGAGTTTTGATCTCGTTTTCCATACGAAGACCTCCTTATTTCTCGTTAAAGGTCGTGAGCAAACGACCGACGGTATTCGCCACGTGTTCCAGCCGCGCAATGGTGCGCGCGTAATCCATACGGATGGGACCCACCAATCCGAGCGTACCGCCGTGATCGGGACCGACCGCATATCGCGTGACAATGATGCTGGAACCGCACAGTTCGGGGCGCGGACTTTCGTTGCCGATGAGCACACACAAGCCGCCGCGATAATCGGTCAACATGGTGGCCAATTGCTCACGATGCGACAAAAAGCCGAGCAAGGAACGCGCATTTTCGGGCGGATAGTCGGGATGTTGCAACAAATTAAATTGCCCCGACAAGCGAATATCCGACTCTGCCGATTCTTGCACCAGGTCGGCAAACGCCGTGAGCAGCGGTGCATAGCACAACCCATGACCGCCGAGCAGTTTGAGCAACGACCCTTGCACCAATGCGGGTGAAATATCCGCCAATGGTTTGCCGCCGAATGCGCGAGTAAGGTGTCGCGCCACCTGTGAAAGCGCCTGCACGTCCACCCCACCGTCCAATCGGCAAACGCGGGTGTGCAAACGGCCGTCATCGGTCATCAACAGTACCGCGGCCAACCGCAAACCCGTGGGCAACACTTCTACCCGACTCACACGCGCGCCGCGCGTGTCGGGCGCCGCCGAGAGCACGGCGTATCCCGTGGTTTTCGCCAGCAGATCCGAAGCGCGTTCCATCAACCGTTCGGGGTCACCCGCCGCATTTTCAAGATACTCGTCAATACGGATACACACATCTTCCGCAAGGGGGCGACGGGGCATCAACTGATCCACGTACAAGCGAAACGCTTTGGGCGTGGGAATGCGCCCTGCCGACGTGTGCGGTTGTGTCAGATAACCGGCAGCCGACAATTCTGCCATATCGTTGCGAATGGTTGCCGAAGAAACGGCATATTCCAACAAGGCGGCAATGGCTTTGGAACCCACCGGTTCCCCCGTACGGATATATTCATCCACCATCGCCGACACCACGTGCCGTTTGCGATTATCGAGTTCCATTGCTTCACCTCTTTTCGAAAATTAGCACTCGCACCATCGGAGTGCTAACCTTTCTATACTTTACCATTTGTGCCGACCTATGTCAATAGACAAATGTGAATGTTTTGTTAAATAGTGGAAACTTCTTATCGTTTCTTTGTTGATTTTCCCCTTGAAAACAGACGCGATTTTTGGTATGCTATATACTAATTAGTATTATGGGAAGTTTTTGAGTTGGGGTGGTATTATGCAAAAAGGGTTTGACAATACTCTGTATATGAGTAAACAAAAGGAGCACATCTTAGAAAGGATCTCTCGTTTTAACGGCAAACTGTATCTGGAATTCGGCGGCAAGTTGTTTGATGACTATCACGCGGCACGCGTGTTGCCGGGTTTTGAACCTGACGCCAAAATTCGGCTTTTGTGCGAAATGCGCGACCAAGCGGAGGTCGTGTTCTGCATCAGTGCCGCCAATATTCAAAAAACGAAGATCCGTGCCGACCTCGGTATCAGTTACGAGATGGATCTGCTGCGTCAGATCGACGTGATCACCGACCTCGGCATTGAAGTCAACAGCGTGGTCATCACCCAATACACCGGACAAGCCGCTGCCGACTCCTTTATTCGTAAACTCAACGCCCGCGGTGTCAAAAACTACGTGCATCGCCCCATCCCCGGCTACCCGTCCGACGTGGACTATATCGTGAGCGACGAGGGATACGGTGCCAACCCCTACATCGTGACCACCAAACCGCTCGTCGTGGTGACTGCTCCCGGTCCCGGTAGCGGCAAACTCGCCACCTGTTTGTCACAAGTATACCACGAGCATCGCCGCGGCATTATTGCCGGATACGGCAAATACGAAACTTTCCCCATTTGGAATCTCCCGCTGAAACATCCCGTCAACTTGGCGTACGAAGCGGCTACCGCCGATCTGCAAGACGTGAATATGATCGACCCCTTCCATTTGGAAGCGTACGGTACTACCACCACCAACTACAACCGTGACGTGGAAGCCTTCCCCATCGTGCGCACCATTTTGTCGCGCATCACCGGCAACGACAAGTTTTATTGCAGCCCCACCGATATGGGCGTCAATATGGCGGGTTACGCCATCATTGACGACGAAGCGTGCTGTGAAGCCAGTCGCCAGGAGATCATTCGCCGTTATTACAACGGTTTGTGCGACGTGAAGCAGGGCAAAGAAAAACCCGAGATCGTCGAAAAACTCAAGTTGTTGATGCAACAACTCAACTTGAAACCCGAAGACCGTCCCGTGGTGTTGCCCGCGCTTGCCAAAAAAGAGGCATCTTGCTCCCCTGCGGCGGCGGTGCAACTGCCCGACGGTCGCATCATCACCGGCAAAGCCACCCGTTTGATGAGCGCATCCAGCGGTGCGGTGCTCAACGCCATCAAGGTGATGGCGGATATCCCCAAAGAAGTGTTGCTGATGAGCCCGAAAATTTTGGAGCCGGTGCTCAAACTGAAGATCCAACTGCTGAAAAGCCAAAGCAGTGTGTTAAAACTTGACGACGTGTTGACCGCCTTGTATATCTGTGCGGCGGACGACGAAACGGCCGCCGCCGCAGTATCGCAACTGCCCAAACTGCGCGGTTGCGATCTGCATTCCACCCAACTGTTACATTCGGGGGATTTCTCCACCTTGCGCAAAATGGGGCTCCAAACCACCTGTGAACCGGAATTCCCCGATAAGAGTTTGTATTTCGGATGAGGTATTCTTCTATGCTCAAGCACTATGATTTTTTGATTGTCGGCAGTGGATTGTTCGGTGCGGTTGTCGCCCACCAAGCGGCGGCGCACGGCAAATCCTGCCTCGTACTGGAAAAACGGGACCACGTGGGCGGTAACGTCTACTGCGAAACGGTGGAGGATATCGTCGTACACCGCTACGGCGCACACATTTTCCATACCAACGACAAACGCGTGTGGGATTACGTCAATTCTCTCGCCGAGTTTAACCGTTACACCAACTCCCCCGTGGCCAATTACAAAGGGAAATTGTACAATCTCCCTTTCAATATGAACACGTTTTACCAAATGTGGGGTGTCACCACTCCCGAAGAGGCATTGGCCAAAATTGAGGAGCAACGTGCCGCTTTTACGGGTGAACCGCAAAACTTGGAAGAACAAGCCATCCGCCTTATCGGGCAGGATATTTACGAAACGCTGGTCAAAGATTACACCGAAAAACAATGGGGCCGCCCCTGTACCGAGTTGCCGCCGTTTATCATCAAACGGTTGCCGGTGCGCTTTACCTTTGATAACAACTATTTTAACGATCGTTACCAAGGCATCCCGATCGGCGGCTACAACGTGTTGATCGACAAGATGTTGGAACACGCAGACGTGCTGACGGGAGTGGATTTTCTTGACGACCCCGACACCTATCGCGCACTCGCCGATACGGTGGTATACACCGGCACCATTGATGCGTATTTTGACTATTGTTTCGGCGAACTCGAATACCGCACGGTACGGTTTGAGACCGAGGTGTTGGATCAAGAGAACTATCAGGGCGTGGCGGTGATGAACTACACCGACCGCGACACCCCGTACACCCGCATTATTGAGCACAAGCATTTTGAATTCGGCACCCAACCGAAAACCGTCATTTCCAAGGAATATTCCACGGCATGGACCGGCGGTATGGAACCGTATTATCCCGTGAATGACGACAAAAACCAAGCGTTATACGCACAGTATGCCGCCCTGGCCGAAAAAGAGAGGAACACGCTGTTCGGCGGTCGCTTGGCGGAGTATAAGTATTACGATATGGACAAGGTGATTGCCTCGGCGCTCGCACTGACCGACCGCTTGTTTTAAGGAGGACGTTGTATGGCACACGAAGTAACCGTTTCGATCATCATGCCGGTATACGGTGTGGAAAAGTTTGTGGGCAAAGCAATTGAAAGCATTCAAGCGCAAACCTTTACCGATTACGAATTTTTGATCGTGGATGACGGCACCAAAGACCGCAGCGGCGAAATTTGTGACGAATATGCCGCCAAAGACGCCCGCATCCGTGTGTTTCACACCGAAAACGGCGGTGCCGCCGCGGCGCGCAACGTGGCCATTCCCAAAGCGCGCGGCAAGTATTTTTACTTTTTGGATTCGGACGATTGGGCCGAACCGACCATGCTCGAGGATATGGTGAAATTGGCCGAACAACACCGCGCGCAACTCGTGGTGACGGGCTATTTCATTGATACGTATTACAGCGATACCGAATACGTGACGCAGGAAATGTGTGTACCGTCACAAGTGTTCGCCTCACAACGGGAATTCCGCGAAAATGCCCACCGCTTGTTTGACCGCAACTTGCTGTACACCCCGTGGAACAAGTTGTATGACGGTGAGTATATCCGTGAACACGGACTCTTGTTCCCCAAAACGTTTTGGGACGATTTCCCGTTTAATTTAAGCTTTATTCGCGACGTGGAACGCGTGGTGGTGTCTGACAACAAGTATTACCACTTTATGCGTGCCCGCGCGGAGAGCGAAACCGCCAAATATCAACCGAAAATGTACCAAAAGCGTGAAGAAGAACACGATTGGATGGAAGAACTGTATCGGTATTGGGACGTTGACAGTGACGAGGTGCGCGAATTTTTGGCACGCCGTTACGTGGAGCGGCTTATCGGTTGCGTGGAAAACCTCACCAACCCCGCTTGTACCCTTTCGGGTAAAGAAAAAACAGGGGAGATCCGCCGCATCATCTCCACCGACCGCGCCGTCGCTTGCGCACAAACTGCCAAGCCGCACTCGCGCTATATGAAACTCATGCTCGCCCCCATCCGCGCGAAGAACGCGTGGCTTACCCGTTTGGAGGGCACCGTCATTTCCTCTGTGAAACGAGGAAACGTCAAACTCTTTGCGAAGTTAAAAGCGAATCGATAAGAGGTGTTCGTTTGTGAAACTGAACTATAAGCGCACCATCCTCATTGGCTTTGCCTTTATGTCCATTTTGGCCTTTTGGCAATTTTACGACCAGGTCATTCCTTTTGCCCTTGAAAACACATTCGGATTGGGGACCTTTGCCGCCAACGCCATTATGTCCATCGACAACGTGCTTGCCATCTTCATGTTGCCGTTGTTCGGTGCCATCTCCGACCGCACGCAAACCAAACTCGGTCGCCGTACACCGTACATTTTATTCGGCACGTTGATGGCGGTAACGTTGATGGTGATCCTCGCCTTCTTCCACGAATCGGTCAACTTCTGGGGCTTTTTCTTCGCCCTGCTGTTGTTGCTCGTGGTAATGGCAGTGTATCGCACCCCCGCCGTGGCCTATATGCCCGACGTGACCCCCAAACCGCTTCGCAGCAAAGCCAACGCCATCATCAATTTGGTGGGATACGTCGGCGGTATTTTTTCGATGGGCGCGATGATGTTCCTGCTGAAAAGCGAGAAGAACGCCGCGGGCGAATCGGTATACGTCAAAGGGCAATCGTTTTTGCCCATCTTCTTTGCCGTGGCCGCGTTTATGCTGGTATCGGTACTCATTATGGTGCTCACCATCAAGGAGAACAAGGTGGTGGCGGAAGCCGGTGTGGTTGACGAACCGGATGAACCCACCGTCGGCAAAGGTAAAAAGTTATCCGGCCCCGTTCTGCGCAGTTTGATCCTCATTTTGTGCTCCGTTTTCTTGTGGTTTATGGCGTACAACGCCGTCACCACGGCATTTTCCCGTTACTGTTTGGCGATGTGGAACGCGGGTCCCAACGTGTCGTCCGGCTATTTGATGGCCGCCACGGTATCCGCCATCGTCGCGTTTGTGCCGCTTGGCTTTTTATCGGGCAAATTGGGTCGCAAAGCGACCGTACTCATCGGCATCGCTGTGATGACCGTTTGCTACGCTTCCGCCATCGTCATCCACAAACAAACGCCCGTTATGTACCTGTTGTTCGCCTTGGTGGGCATCGGTTGGGCGGCTATCAATGTCAACTCGTTCCCGATGGTGGTGGAAATGAGCAGCGGCAGTGACGTGGGCAAATACACCGGCCTCTATTACACGTTTTCGATGGCGGCACAGATCACCACGCCGCTTCTGTCGGGATTCATTATGGACAACTTGGGGCTCGGGTATCAAATTTTGTTCCCCTACGCCGTACTGTTCTCCGCGCTCTCCTTTGTGACGATGTTATTCGTCAAACACGGCGACAGCAAACCGCTTCCCAAAACAAGCGTGCTGGAAAACTTTGACACGGAGGACTGACCGATGCTTCCCGTTGTGATCGTCCTTCTTGTATTGCTTTTGCTCTACTTGTTTTTGGTGTTTCCCGCACGGCGGCGGCATCCGCATCGCCGCTTATTGCAAGGGCGTTATATCGCCCACCGCGGTCTGCACAGCGGTGACGAAACGGTTCCCGAAAACTCCTTGCTTGCTTTTCAAAAGGCCGCCGAAGCTGGCTTTGCCTGCGAGTGTGACATCCACCTGACCGCTGACGGCGAAGTGGTGGTGTTTCATGACGACACCTTGACGCGTATGTGCGGTGTAGACGGCACGGTGGAACAGCTGACGCTGTCGCAACTGCGCGACTGTCGGTTGCGCGGTACCACGCACACCATCCCCACCCTACGCGAATTGCTTGACACCCTTGACGGGCGCGTGCCGTTGCTGATTGAATTCAAATGTAACGGCAGCAATTATCGCGCGTTGTGCGAAAAAGCCGACGCACTCTTGCGTGACTATCACGGTGTCTATTTCGTACAATCGTTTTATCCCTTGTCGATGGCGTGGTACAAAAAACACCGCCCCGACGTGTGCCGCGGGCAGTTGTCGTCGGGCTTTAAAGGCGGTCCGTTACCCCAACAATTGGCGGCACGATTGCTGTTTAATTGTTTTTCCCGTCCCGATTTCGTGTCCTACGATCACGAATACGCGCACCGCCTTTCGTTGACATTTACCATTGCACTGGGTGTCTTCCCCGTCGGTTGGACGTTCCGTTCACCGGAGGCGGTGGACAAGGGGAAACGCCGTTTTCGCACCTACATATTTGAATTGTTTTTACCAAACGAGTAAAAAAGTCCGTCCTCATCGAGGACGGACTTTTTTATATCGGTAATTGAAAAAGATAGCCGAGAGCGATGCCGAGGATAGCGGAGGAACAGATGATCAAAATGGGATGCACTTTTTTGAAGGCAAGCACCGCCATCACGACTACGATGCCCACCGAGAACCAAAAGGGCAGTGATGCGAACACCGCCGCCGTAACGGCTGACGGAAACAACACCGTTTTACCGATGGACACCACCGCCGCGGCAATGAGGCCGATAGCGGCGGGTTTCAGTCCGCTCATACATCCCGCCACAATGCGGTTTTTCTTAAACGCTTCGAAGCATTTTGCCACAATCAAAATAATGATAAACGACGGCAACACCACACCGAGTGTGGCACAAGCGGCACCGCACAGGCTGCCCCACCAACCAAACGAGCCGCCCAATTCGGAACCGACGTAGGTGGCCATATTGATGGCAAAGGGACCGGGAGTGGATTCGCTGACCGCAATGAAATTGATAATTTCTTCATTCGTAAGCCAGCCGTTGTTGATGACTTCCGCCTGAATGAGCGGCAACATCGCGTAGCCGCCGCCAAAGGTAAAGGCGCCGATCTTAAAAAAGGTTAAAAACAGCTGCAAAAAGATCACGACTTGCGCCCCCTTTCCCGAATGAGGGAGGCAACCAGCCCGACAATGGCGGCGCAAATGATGATGAGCAACACGGGGACTTCCACAAACAAGTCCACGACCGCCGCGGCGAGAAAGGCCGCCGCCACGATGGCGTATGCCACCGCGTTTTTGGGGCACTTTTTCAGCATGGTCCACAACGACTTGAGCAGCAGTGCCAACACACCCGCACGAATGCCGAAAAAGGCGTATTTGACCGCTTGGATGTTTTGGAACTCACGCAGCAGACCGGCAATCGCCAAAATGATGATGAAGGACGGCAACACCACACCGAGCGTGGCGGCCGCACTGCCCCACACCCCTGCCACACGGTAGCCGACAAAGGTGGCCGAGTTGATGGCAATGGGACCGGGGGTGGATTCGGCAATCGCTAAAATTTCCAAAATGTCGTCATCGGTGATCCACCCGTGTTTTTCGGCGGTTTCGCGTTGGATAAGCGGGATCATCGCGTAGCCGCCGCCGAAAGTGAACGCGCCGATCCTGAAAAACGTAGCAAACAACTGCCACACGCGGCGTGCCCGCGAAGTGGAATTATTGGCGTTCATACAGCGGTACGTACTTCCCTTCTTCTTTGACGTTGATATACGCGGGACGAATGATCTTGCCCGCATTTTGAATTTCTTCAATGCGGTGTGCACTCCAACCGGCAATGCGCGCTACCGCAAAAATGGGGGTAAACAATTCGTACGGCAGGTCGAGCATACGGTAGATGAGCCCCGAATAGAAGTCCACGTTGGGGCTGACACCCTTGTACATCTTGCGCTTTTCGGCAATGATCTCGGGGGCAAGATCCGCCACCGTTTCGTACAAACGAAATTCTTCTTCCTTGCCTTTTTCAATCGACAATTCTTTGGCAAAACGTTTTAAAATGTCGGCACGCGGGTCGGACAGTGAGTAGACGGCGTGGCCCATACCGTAGATGAGACCTGCGTTGTCAAAGGCTTCTTTATTCAGCAAGCGATAGAGATAGTTGCTAACCTCGTCTTTGTTGTTCACGTTAACGTTCGCTTGCATATCGTCAAACATTTTGACCACTTTGATGTTGGCACCGCCGTGGCGAGGACCTTTGAGCGAACCGAGCGCTGCCGACACCGCCGAATACGTGTCCGTACCCGACGAGGTGACCACGTGGGTGGTGAAGGTGGAGTTGTTACCGCCGCCGTGTTCGGCGTGCAGCACCAATGCCAAGTCCAAGATCCGCGCTTCCAATTCGGAATATTGTCCGTCTGTACGCAGTAAGCGCAACAAGGTTTCGGCGGTCGAAAGGTTCGGGTCGGGTTGATTGATGACCAAGCTTTTGCCTTGATGATAATGACGGAAAGATTGATAACTGTACGCCGCCAACATCGGGAATATCGCAATAAGCTGCAAACACTGACGCAACACGTTGGGTATCGAAATGTCGTCGGGATTGTCGTCATACGCATACAACGCCAACACACAGCGCGACAAAATGTTCATCATATCACGACCGGGGGCTTTGAGGATCATATCCCGCACAAACGAGGTCGGCAAGGTGCGCATATCCGCCAATTCTTTGCGGAAATAGGCAAGTTCACCGGAAGTCGGCAACTCGGAAAATAACAGGAGGTAGACGGCTTCTTCAAAGCCGAACCGGCCGTCGGTATAAAACCCGTCGGTCAGGTCGCGAACGTTGATGCCGCGATAATAAAGCTGACCTTCACACGAGACGTCTTCCCCGTTCGGCCCTTGTTTTTTGGCCACGATGTGGGAGACTTCGGTCAAACCCGTCACCACGCCTTTTCCGTTCATATCCCGCAAACCGCGGTTCACGTGATGTTCGGCGTACATTTCAGGGACAATGTGGTTATTGCGGCCGGAACGGGCCGCCAATTCATAGATATACGGAGTGATTTCGGAATAGGAATGTTTCATCGTCTATTCTCCTTTCTTGTGAAATCAGGCGAGGCACAACACCCCGTCTTGTTCGGTTAAGCGAATGGAAGTGATGCTTTCGTCACAGTGATCCACGATCATCGACGCAATGGCGTCTTCCGCTTCACGACGAATGACGTTGCGCAGATCGCGCGCACCGCGTTTGCCGCCGAAGGCTTTGGCCGCCAAGGTTTGCGGCACGGTTTCGTCCCACGACAACGTGATACCGCGCTCGGCCAAGGGTGACACCAATTCGGTGAGCATCAACACCGCAATACGCTCGTAATCCTCCTGTGTGAGAGGTGCAAAATACACGATCTCGTCCACGCGGCTGAGGAATTCGGGGCGTAGAAAATCGGACAATGCTTTATACGCTTTGTCCCGCGAGGCTTCTGCTCCCGTTTTGCCGAAGCCCATCAAATTGTCTTTGAATTGACTGCCGGCATTGGAGGTCATCACAATAACGGTATTTTCAAAGTTGACCACGCGACCGTGGGCATCCGTGACACGGCCTTCGTCCAAAATTTGCAATAAAATGTTAAGCACGTCGGGATGCGCCTTTTCAATCTCGTCAAACAAAATGACCGAGTACGGTTTGCGGCGCACCTTTTCGGTGAGTTGACCCGCTTCGTCGTACCCCACGTAACCGGGGGGCGAGCCAATCAAGCGAGAAACGGCGTGCTTTTCCATAAATTCCGACATATCCAAACGAATCAGCGTGTCGGGGGTATCAAACAATTGCGCCGCGAGCACTTTGACAAGTTCGGTCTTGCCGACGCCCGTGGGGCCTACGAAAATAAACGAGGCAGGGCGACGGCGCGGACTGATCTGCACACGGGAACGGCGCACCGCGGCAGCCACAACGCGCACCGCTTCATCTTGTCCGATCACGTGCTTTTTGAGTTCCGCTTCCAACGAACCGAGTTTGGCAAGTTCGCTCTCCTGCACTTTGGATGCGGGAATCCCCGTCCACAATTCGATCACTTTCGCCAAGTGTTCATCCTTCACGGGAGTGTCGAGCGACGGGCGCAATCCGTCAAGTTCTTGCTCGATTTTTGCCAAATCGGAGCGAAGGTGTGCGAGCGCTTCGTAATCAACCGATTCTTTGGCAAGTTCGTCGCTCTCTTGTTGTTGCAAGTCTTTTTGTTTCAACAAAAGGCGGGCATACTCGTCCGCTTTGGTGTTTTGCAGCGCCGCCGCCGCACACGCTTCGTCCAACAAGTCGATAGCTTTGTCGGGCAAATAGCGGTCGGTAATATACCGCTCGGACAACACCACCGCACGGCGAATCAACGCGTCGCTGACGGTGACGGCGTGGTATTGTTCGTAATAGGATTTGATGCCTTTGAGTATCTCGACACTGTCGTCGACAGACGGCTCTTCCACCTTGATGGGTTGGAAACGGCGCTCAAGCGCCGCGTCTTTTTCAATGTGTTGACGATATTCGTTGAAGGTGGTGGCGCCGATCACTTGGATCTCGCCACGCGAAAGAGCGGGTTTTAAAATGTTGGCAGCCGACATACTGCCCTCGGAATCGCCCGTTCCCACCAACGTGTGAACTTCGTCGATAAAGAGCAAAATATTGCCCTGTGCCCGCACCTCTTCAATCAATCCTTTGATACGGCTTTCAAATTGACCGCGGAATTGCGTGCCCGCCACAAGGGCAGTGAGGTCAAGCAGGTGCAATTCCTTGTTTGCCAATTTGTTCGGGACCTGTCCGCTCGCAATACGCAACGCCAACCCCTCGGCAATGGCGGTTTTACCCACGCCGGGTTCACCGATGAGACACGGGTTGTTTTTGGTGCGACGGGACAAAATTTGAACGGCACGATAAATTTCGCGGTCACGCCCGATGATGGCATCGAGTTGTCCCTCGCGCGCTTTTTTGGTCAGGTCGGTGCAATAGGTATCCAAAAATTTGCGCTTTTTCTCTTTTTTGGGTTTTTCTTCGCCTTTTTTGGGAGGCTTTTCCTCGTTTTTTTCGATGCCGCCTTGTTTGCCGAACAGGTTTTGCAAAAACGGGAAGGTTGCCGCCCCTCCGGGGGCAAAATCGTCTTCGTCGCCCTCGACATTCATCATTTCGCCGAATTGTTCTTCCATTTGATCCAATTCATCTTGGCCAATGCCGAACTTGGCGAGCATATCTTCAACGGGTTTGATCCCCATTTCTTTGGCGCAGGAAAGGCAATAGCCTTCGTTTACGCTTTCGTTCCCTTCCATACGGGTGACGAACACCACGGCAGGGCGCTTTTGACAGCGGGCACACAACATACTCAATTTTCCCTTTCTATGGCTTCACGGCGAAGCTTCAAATACACACGCATATACGCAAAAAACGAAAACAACATCGTTACGGTCACCAGTACCACCAACACCGTAAAGACGGGTTGCGGCATATTGTTCCACAACACGATGGCGAGCATCGCACCGTAAAACGTGATGGTGGAGATCTTACCAAACCAACGCGAGCCGCGCACGATCTCATAACGCGACAGCAAGAGCACACCGCCCACGATCTGCAACACCTCTTTGGCGAGGCAGATCACCATCAGCGGAATGAGTTGCCGATACCGCACCGACAAGCACACGAGCACCGCGAGTTGCGTCACTTTGTCCGCCAGCGGATCCAGCAGCTTGCCGATCTCGGTGATCTGATTGAAACGGCGTGCCACAAATCCGTCCACCACGTCGGTAAGACCGGAAAGAAGCAACACCAGCATTGCCCAATACAGATTGCCTTCATCGTCCAAATACAGCCACGCAAACAGCGGAATGAGCGCCAGCCGCACGAGAGAAAGCACGTTGGGAATATTCCATTTGAATTTTATACGTTCCATAGCGTTTCACTCCTGTCAGATCAGTGAGATCGGACTGTTTTGTGCGATCCACGAAGCAAGAAACGTCTCCTGCAGATCGTTCATCGTCACGAGTTTTCCCGATGACGCCAACAATTGCATCACACTAACGGCAATAAAAACGAAGAACACCGCTTTAACAAGTCCGATCGCCCCACCGAGCAGACCGTCCGCTTGACGAATGACCGGCAACTTGGTGACCGGTTTGATAAGTTTGGTCAACAATTTGACCAGCAACAGCAATAGTATAACCAAGAGGATAAACGCCACTACTCGGAACAGGCCGATCGCCAACGGGCGAATGACGTTGGTCACAAAAGCCTGTGCCAACGCCGTTGTGGAATCCACCACAGTGTTTTGCAGTTGGTCCAGCGCCTGCGTGGCTTGATCGTTTTGGTTAATGGCGTTGACGAGAAAAGGCGGCAGGCTTTCCAGCGCACTGTCCAACCGTTCGGATGCAAGACCGCTGCCGGCATTTTCCACCGCTTCAACCACCTTGTTTTGCAACGGTTCGCTGACAAACGAATCGTATACCATCGTGGAAACGGAAGCGCTGAGCGAAGACGCGATCACCACCGCCGCGATCAGTCCGACAAGTTGCACCACCGAACGAATAAATCCGCGATGATAGCCGAGCGCCACCGTCACAACAACAATCAGGAGGAGAATTCCATCCAATATGTATGCCATTTTCGTCACCTCGTATTTCTCCGAATTAGTATGCCACCTGCTGCAGATCGCGCAGGGTGAGCAAGATCACCGTATCCCGATATTGCGCCGCCGAAAGCGTATCGGTGGGGGTGTTGATCTGTATATTGCGTTCGTCTTCACCGATGATAAACACCGTCGAATCCGCGAGTAGCACAAACTCCGTATCGCGACAAGACGCCGAGCGGTAACTGCCCGCAAAGGGGAGCGTTTTCACCTGTTTGCCTCTATCATTGAGCAACCACACTTCCCCGTTGCCGGCACTGCCCGAGCGCCGCATCACCAACCCCGCAATTTTGCGGGAAGCAGCAAATCCGACGGGTTCCATTCCCTCGTACGCAACGCGTGTGAGGTTCTTGCCGTTGACCACCCAATACTCGCTGTCACCGAGTGCCACCACGGCGTTGCCCAGATACGAAACGTTGTAAAGCAGTTGTTCCGTATCAGCGTATTCCGTGGGAGTGTCGGACGAGAATTGCCACAACAAAAGCACCGATTTGAGCGCGCCGCCCTCGGCCGTCGTGCCGATAGCTGCCAAGCCCTTGCCGTCAGGCGAAAGCGACACGTTGGTGATCAAATATTTGCCGCTTTTGTATTCGTACATCAATTTCCCGTTTTTGTTGTATACCAACACGTGACTGATATAACTTTGCGAGGCTGCATCGGTCGCCACTGCTACCATTCCCGAGGACAACAGGTCGGATGCATAGATCTTGCGGTTTTCGAGATTCATTTCGAGTACCGTTTCACGACGGGTCTCGATTTCAAAGCGGCTGCCGCCCAGTTCGGTAACGAGCGCATATTGCCCCGCCACTTGCAACAGCGGGTCATTTAGCGTGTTGGGGCGTTGCTCCACACAACCGGCAGAACTGTTAAAAAACTGCAACGAACTGTCGCTGAGGACGGTCAAATAGTTGCCCGTTTGTCCCATGCCGACAACCGTATTGCCGCCGATTAAATAGGGATAGCCTTCCCCCTCTTCGCCGTTACCGAGTTGAACGTTCACCCAGTCAAGCACCGATTCGGGTGCGATCTTTTCCCAATTGTTCCACAACAAAAATAAAACACCGAGCACCGCCGCTACGATTGCCAACCGCTTCAAAAGTTGACGAAACGGCGAACGACGGCGACGAGTTTGTGCACGCACCGTTTCTTCGTTCGCACCGGGGAGAAGATGAATATTTTTGATGCGTTTAGTCGAATGACGTTTCATACCACACCTCGTCTAAAAAGAGTCCTTTTGCGGGTGCTGTCGCACCGGCAAAACGGCGGTCGCCGGTCGATAATGCCGCGTGGACATCCTCCACCGTTAAACGACCTGCGTGAACATCCAATAAAGTTCCCACGAAAATGCGCACCATATTGTACAAAAATCCGTCAGCCTCCACCGTGTACAACACGGTATCGCCGTTTCGCACCACGTCCGAACGGGTGACGGTACGCACCTTGTCCTGCACCGAACTGCCCGACGAGCAGAACGCCGAAAAATCGTGAGTGCCGACAAACAACTGCGCCGTTTCGTTCAGCTTTTGCTCATCAAGCGGCGTGCGCAGATGCATCGCGTACTGCCGCAAGAACGGGTCGGGTGCGATGCCATTGTCAATTTGATAGGTGTATCGCTTGCCGCGGGCGGCATAGCGGGGATGAAAATCGGCAGGCACCGTGTGGGAGGACAGTACCGCCACGTCATCGGGAAGCACCCCGTTTAAACTGCGACACAAGGCTTGCTCGGTAAAGGTGTCGGGCACCTCCACCGTACAATAGAACCGGCGCGCGTGCACACCCGCATCGGTGCGACTGCAGCCCGTGAGATCCGCACGGGTGCCGGTGAGACGCTCGATGGCATCCTGCAACGTTTCTTGCACGGTGATGCCGTTCGGTTGCACTTGCCAACCGTGAAACCGCGTACCGTCATACCGAATGCACAACAATCGCTTAGCCATCGAACTCCTCCTTTATATGATGGGTTTTACGTAACCGTTCAACACAAATAGCGCGGCCACAAACGCCGCCATCACAAGCAAACTCACAATATCCCGCGCGCACAAGCGGAACTGTTTCATACGCGTACGCCCTTCTCCGCCACGGTAGCAGCGGCATTCCATCGCCGTTGCCAATTCGTATGCACGGCGGAACGAGGACACGAACAGCGGGATCAAAATGGGAATCAGCGCGCGCACCCGTTGCAACAAACCACCGCTTTCCAAATCGGCACCGCGCGCCTTTTGCGCCGACATAATTTTGTCGGTTTCCTCAATCAGCGTGGGGATAAACCGAAGCGCAATGGTCATCATCATCGCGATCTCGTGCACAGGGAAACGCAAGACCTTCAGAGGACTGAGCAAGCGTTCGAGCCCGTCGGTCAACGCCGTGGGCGACGTGGTATAGGTGAGCAGTGACGTACCCACAATGAGGCACAAAATTCGCACCGCGATGAACACCGCGTTGGCAATGCCCTCGGGGGTGATGCGCAAGATCCACCATTGCCACAACGCTTCGCCCTGCGCGTAAAACAAGTTGATGATCGCCGTGAGTAAGATCAGCGGCAACACGGGCTTCATACTGCGCAACACAAGCGAGAGCGGCAAGCGGGAAAGCAACACCACAAACGCCATAAACACCGCCGCCAGTGCCAAGCCGATCCCGTTTTGCGGGATAAAGACAGCCACGATATACGCAAAGGTAAGCGCCAACTTCATACGGGGGTCCAGGCGATGAAGGGGTGAATTACCGGGGAAAAATTGACCGATGGTCACGTCAGACAGCACGGTGCGTTCCCCCTTTCAACAGCGGCAACAACGCCTTTTTGGCTTGCTCCACCGTGTAGATCGAATCGGGGAGCGCCACGCCGGCTTTTCGCAACGCGGCCGCCACTTTGGTCACGGCCGGAACCGAAAGACCGATCTGTTCGAGTTCTTCCGCGCGGGAAAACACCGCTTCGGTGGTATCGTCCATCACCACGTGCCCGTCGGCAAGCACCAACACACGATCGGCCACGCGGGCAATATCTTCCATACTGTGAGAAACAAGCAACACCGTCGTGTTGTGTTGTTTTTTATAGGCGCAAATTTGGTCAAGCAAACTCTCGCGACCGCGCGGGTCAAGCCCCGCCGTCGGTTCGTCCAAAATCAGCACGCTGGGTTCCATCGCCATCACGCCCGCTATCGCGGCACGGCGTTTTTCACCGCCCGACAGTTCAAACGGCGATTTGTCGAGCAGTTCGCGGCGCAGACCGACCAATTCGGCGGCACGATAGACACGCGCAGCAACCTCTTCGTCCGAAAGGCCTTGGTTTTTCGGACCGAACGCGATGTCCTTGTATACGGTTTCTTCAAACAATTGATGTTCGGGATATTGGAACACCATCCCCACTTCAAAGCGGACGCGGCGAATCTCTTTGGGGTTCTCCCAAATGTCCCGTCCGTTGACCAAAACGGTACCCTCCGTGGGTTTGAGAAGTCCGTTGAGCAACTGTACAAAGGTGGATTTTCCCGAACCGGTATGTCCGATGATACCGAGAAAATCGCCTTCGTTCACGCAAACGGAAACGCCTTCCAGCGCCTCCCGTTCAAAGGGGGTGCCCACGGAATAGCGTACCGTGCATTGTTTGGTTTCGATTACTGCCATGGGTCTCTCCCTTGCTTTCCGTTATGGTAACTGTTGCAACAGTGCCGCCGCGCATTCTTCCACGGTGAGCACGTCGTCGGGAAGCGTCACGCCTTCCCGACGCAAGGCAAAGCACAATTCGGTCGGTTGCGGCACGTCGAGTTCCAACGCACGCAACTCCTCTACCTGTGAAAACACCTGACGCGGTGTTCCCTCTTTGACGATTTTCCCTTCGTCCATCACCACCACACGGTCAGCCAGCACGGCTTCTTCCATATAGTGGGTGATCAACACGATGGTGATCCCGTTTTCGCGGTTTAAGCGACAGATCGTGTCCATCACTTCGCGGCGACCTTGCGGATCGAGCATCGCGGTGGGTTCGTCGAGTACGATGCAGGCGGGTTTCATCGCCAACACACCGGCAATCGCCACCCGTTGTTTTTGCCCGCCCGACAGTTTGTGGGCGGCATGTTTTCGATAGTCGTACATCCCTACCGCTTTGAGCGCTTCGTCCACGCGGGCACGGATCTCTTCGGGCGGGACACCCAAATTTTCAGGGCCGAACGCCACGTCTTCCTCCACAATGGTGGAAACGAGTTGGTTATCGGGATTTTGAAGCACCATACCCACGGTACTGCGAATATCGTACACGAGGTCCTCACTGCGGGTGTCCATATCACGCACCAACACCTGACCGCCCAGTGGCAACAACATGGCGTTGCAATGTTTGGCAAAGGTGGATTTGCCGCAACCGTTGTGGCCGAGCAAGGCCACAAACTCGCCCTGACGAATGGTCAAGGATACTCCGTTGAGGACGGCGGTGGCGTCACCGCTTTCTTCTTCGTAGCGAAAGCGCACGTCGGTGGCTGTGATCATGTCCATCCTCACCGCTCCTTCCACATCGCGGTGGCACCGCAAGGGAGAACCAACCCGCTTTGGGTGACCGGCAAGCCGATCTCGTCCGCCGACGTCACACCGCCGAAACGGGGTGTGAGCAATGAGGCGAGCATATACTGCATCACCGACGGGGAAAGCCCCGTCGTGTAGGAATTGATGAGAAAAAAGAGCGGAGTATCCGACAACAGGGCGGCACACTCTTTTACCAAGCCGTAGATCTGTTCTTCCAATTTCCACACCTCGCCGCCGGGACCGCGCCCGTAGGACGGCGGATCCATCAAAATGGCGTCGTAAGTGTTGCCGCGGCGTTGTTCACGCGCCACAAATTTGCCGCAATCGTCAACGAGCCAACGCATCGGCCGATCGGCAAGACCCGAAGCGGTCACGTTTTCTTTGCCCCACGCGACCATCCCTTTGGAAGCATCCACGTGGGTCACGTGGGCACCCGCAGCGGCACAAGCCAAGGTGGCGCCACCCGTGTAGCCGAACAGATTGAGCACCTTGATCGGGCGACCCGCTTTGCGGATCATTGTCGCCATCGCGTCCCAGTTGACCGCTTGTTCGGGAAACAGACCCGTATGTTTAAAGCCCATCGGTTTTAAGCGGAACGTCAACCCAGACAAACCCGCGTCGGGCGAATCGTACCCGATCTCCCACACGTCGGGGAGCGGTTTGTAGGTTTCCCAATGACCGCCGCCCGTGTTGGAGCGGTGATACCGCGCGTGGGCCTTTTTCCAAAGCGGGTGACGCCGCCCCGTGCTCCACAAAATTTGCGGGTCGGGACGGATGAGAATACACTCGCCCCACCTCTCCAGGCGTTCGCCGTCGGTGGCATCGAGCAATTCGTAATCGTTCCAATTAACAGCAGTTCTCATAACCTATACATCCAATGTCGTTTGTTGATAAGGATTGCCTGCGGGTTTCAGCCCTAAGTGTTCATAAGCAGCGGGCAACACCACGCGACCGCGCGGCGTACGCCCGATAAAGCCGAGTTGCATCAAATACGGCTCGTACACGTCTTCAATGGTGATGGATTCTTCCCCGATCATCGCCGCGAGCGTATCCAACCCGACGGGACCGCCACCGTAATGCTGAATCATCGCAGCAAGCATCCGACGATCGATCATATCGAGACCGAGTTCGTCAATCTCCATACGATCCAGCGCTTCCTGTGCCACTTCGGCGGTAATCGCACCGTTGTTCATCACCTGTGCAAAGTCGCGCACGCGTTTGAGCAAGCGGTTGGCGATACGCGGTGTCCCACGGGAACGCGACGCGATCTCGAGCGCCCCGTCCGTATCGCAGGCGATTTGCAAAATGCCGGCACTGCGGCGCACGATGCTCGCAAGTTCCTCGGGGGTATACATTTCCAAACGGCAGATGACCCCGAAACGGTCGCGCAACGGCGCAGACAACTGTCCTGCCCGCGTGGTCGCACCGATGAGGGTGAATTTGGGAAGCGGCAAATGAATGGAGGATGCGCCTTGTCCTTTGCCGTTGATAAGATCAATCGCAAAATCTTCCATCGCGGGATACAAAATTTCTTCCACGGTACGGGGCAGACGATGAATCTCGTCGATAAACAGCACGTCACCCTGTTCCAAATTGGTGAGCATCGCCGCCAGATCGCCGGGTCGCTCCAGCGCGGGACCCGACGTGATGCGGAAGTTGACCCCCATCTCGGTCGCAATGATCGACGAGAGGGTCGTTTTGCCGAGGCCGGGAGGGCCGTACAAAAGCACGTGATCGAGCGGTTCGTTGCGAAGCCGCGCCGCGCTGATGTACACCGACAGATTGCTCTTTACTTTTTCTTGTCCCACGTATTCGGCAAGCGTGCGCGGGCGCAGGGGGTTATCCCCCTCGTCTTCGGGGAGATAGTCGGCCGACAGCAATCGGCTTTCATAATCCATTTCACTCACGGTCGTTGTCCCTCCTCATCAACGTCTTCCCAACGTTTTTAACGCTTGGCGAATCAGCTCTTCTACCGGCAAAGCCCCATCGAGTTTCGACACAGCGGCCGAAGCCTCGGATGCGGAGAAGCCAAGCATCGTAAGTGCGCTGACCGCTTCTTCTGCGGCGCGAGAGGCACTGACAATTCCGCTTGCCGACGGTGCCGACAGATCCACGCCACCGTCGTTCGGCAGACCGACTTTGTCTTTGAGTTCCAGCACGATGCGCTGCGCCAATTTGGGGCCGACACCTTGTGCGCGGGTGAACGCCTTATGATCACCCGTGGCGGCGGCAAGTGCCACACGGTCGGGTGTCAATTCCGACAAAATGGACAATCCCGCTTTGGGACCCACGCCGTTGACCGCAGTGAGCATTTTAAAGCAATTCAATTCCGCACGGTCGGCAAAGCCGAACAGGTCAACCGCGTCTTCCCGCACGTTCAAAATGGTGTATAACATCACTTCGCCCCCCACGTCGGGCAAGCGGCGAGCGGTGTTCATGGTGACCGAGCATTGGTATCCCACGCCGCCGCATTCCACCACGGCGAGTTGCGGCTCACGGTGAACAAGCGTGCCGCGTACACTGTATAACATATCGGTCAACCTCCTTGTAATCGCAATTTCAGGGCGGTGCCGCCCGTTTGTGCGTGGCAAATGGCCACCGCCAACGCGTCCGCCGTATCGTCGGGTCTCGGCACTTGCGCAAGCCGCAACAACCGCCGCGTCATTTCCATGACCTGCGGCTTTTGAGCCTGCCCATACCCCGTTACGGCGGCTTTCACCTGCATCGGCGTGTATTCAAACACGGGAAGCCCGCCTTGCTGTGCGGCGAGCAAGATCACCCCGCGCGCCTGCGCCACGTCGATAGCGGTGGTTTTGTTGCTTTGGAAATACAATTTTTCGATGGACATCACGTCAGGTTTATGGGCGGCGATGACAGCGGTCAATTCCGCGTAAATGCGTTGCAACCGCTCCCCAAACGGCATCCCTGCCGGCGTGGTGACCGCCCCGAAATCCACGGGAATGAAGCGACCGCGTTCGTAGTTGATGACCCCCCAGCCAACAATGGCATAACCGGGGTCAATGCCCAAAATACGCATGCGATCACCTCCCAAAAATCTTAATGTATCATTATAACACAAAACTATCCGGTAATCAATAATTTTATCGCATTTACTGCCGCCTTTGCGCCATTTTGCGTGTTCTCGTTTTGCGGATTGGCAAGCCCCTTTGCCGCGCGTTCCTGGTTCCACACCACATTGAGCACACACCCCGCACGCAAACCCAGTGCGGCCGCCACGATGTACAGGGTAGCCGACTCCATTTCGGATGCCAAACAGCCGCCTTTGAGCCATGCTTGCCATTGATTGTTGAGTTGATGGGAAACGGGCGACGCATCGGGGTCATGTTGCCCGTAAAACGAGTCTTTACATTGTACCACGCCCGCATGCACCGTACAGTCGAGCGCTTCGCCGCCCGCAATCAGCGCAGTAGTGACCGCGTGGTTGGCCACGGCAGGAAATTTGATGGGCAGATATTCGCGCGACGTGCCCTCGGCATGAATCGCACCCGTTGCCACCACCAAATCGCCGCCGACAACGTCGAGCGCCATACCGCCGCAGGTGCCGACACGAATCATCGTACGCACACCGCAACGATACAGTTCTTCCACACAAATGGCGGTTGACGGACCGCCGATGCCGTGCGACGTGACCAACACCCGTTCGCCGCAAAGCGTGCCTGCCCACGTGGTATACTCGCGTTTTTGCGCCACAAAAGCGGGCTCGTCCAACAAACGGGCAATGGATTCCACACGACCGGGATCCCCCGTGACGATCGCATAGGCGGCACCTTGTGACGGTGTCAGCCCGATATGGTACATCGCTTGTTCATTAAAGTTCATCATAGCCGAATCCCCCTTTGTTCCATTAAATTTTATTATAACAGAATTTTACTTGCGGTACAAGACGAAGTCTGTTATAATTTGGTATTGTTAAGAATTTTTTTACAAAAGGAACGGCTTGTATGACGGCACTGTCGGCACATCGATTAACCAAATATTTCGGCGAACGCTGCTTGTTTCAAAACGTCACCTTTGAGGTGGGCGATCACGACAAGGTCGGCCTTGTCGGCGTGAACGGATGCGGCAAGTCGACCTTGTTCCGTATGCTGATGGGCGAGGAACGCATCGACAGCGGTGACGTGCTGATCGCCAAGCATGTAAAACTCGGGTATTTGGAACAACACACCCTGCAGGGCGAAGACGTTACCGTGTGGGAAGCGGTAGAATCGGTGTTTGAGCCGCTGCGCCGATTGGAACGCGAACTTGCGCACATCACCGAGCTCCTCACCGTCGCCGTTACCGAGGATTTGCTTGATAAGCAACATCGCCTGCAAGAAGAATTGGAGGCCGCAGGCGGTTTGTACTATAAAAGCCGCGTTGCCTCTGCCCTTGCAGGTCTCGGCTTTGACGAAGCGGCGTTTACCCAACCCGTTTCCACGTTAAGCGGCGGTCAACGTTCCAAGATCGCCATGGGGCGGCTGCTGTTATCCGATGCCAATCTGCTCTTGCTCGACGAACCGACCAACCACCTCGACATCCGCGCGGTGGAGTGGTTGGAAGGGTTTTTGCGCGCGTATACGGGCGCGGTCATCGTCATCTCGCACGACCGCTATTTTCTCGACCGCGTGACCAACCGCACGGTGGAGATCGCCGGGCAAAGCGTGTTTTGCACGAATGGCAACTATTCCGCCCACCGCGAAAGGCGCGAAAAGGATCAAGAGATCGCGCTTCATCACTACAAGACCTCGCAAAAAGCCATCAAGAAATTGGAAGAAAACATTGCACTTCTCAAACAATGGAACCGCGAAAAATCCATCCGCGCGGCGGAAAGTCGCGAAAAGCGATTGGACCGTATGAAAGCCGCCCAACAAGCCCCCGAACAAGCCGCCGCGACCATTCGCTTTGGTTTTTCCACCGTGACCACCAGCGGCAACGAGGTGCTGGACACGGGGAAACTCAAAATGGGGTTTACCGAACCGCTGTTTGACAACGTGGGTTTCCACATTCGGCGCGGTGAACGTGTTTTTCTGCTCGGCCCCAACGGTTGCGGCAAGACGACGTTGCTTCGCTTGTTGACGGGAGAATTACAGCCGCAAGACGGATACATCCGTTTCGGCTCCAAAGTGTCGGTCGGGTATTACGACCAAATTCAAGCCGATCTCGACCCCGACAAGACCGCCATCGAACAGTTGTGGGACGCCTACCCCACCCTCACCGAAACGGCACTGCGCAATTCGCTGGCCGCGTTTTTGTTCCGCGGAGACGAAGTGTTCAAACCCGTATCGCAGTTAAGCGGTGGTGAAAAAGCACGGCTGTTACTGCTGAAACTGATGCTGGCACACGACAACGTTTTGCTGCTCGACGAGCCGACCAACCACCTCGACATCGCCTCGCGCGAGGCACTCGAAGATGCGTTGCAAGGGTACGACGGGACGATGCTCATCGTGTCGCACGACCGCTATTTCATCAACCGAATGGCCACCCGCATTTTGCATTTGGAACAACACGGGTGCGTCTCCTACGACGGCAACTACGACACGTATGCCGAACGGCGCGCCGCGGCGACACCGTCGTTCGAAAAAGCACAGCAAGCCCCACAAAAAGAAAACGCCTACCAACAGCGCAAAGAGCGCGAATCGCAAAAGCGCAAAGCCACCACGCGCGTGCGCCGTGCAGAGGAAGCCATTGCCGCGTGCGAAGCGGATATTGCCGCGTTAAACGCGCAACTCGAACAACCCGACGTGGTTGCCGATTACGAAAAGATCGGGGAACTCAGCGCCGCGTTGGAACAAAAAAACGCCGAACTTGACGCGCATATGACCGAATGGGAAGACGCGCAAACGGCACTTGAAGAATTGGAATGACAAACACCGCCTTGCCGATGGCAAGGCGGTGTTGTTGTTATAATCCGAATTCGCTTTCGTAACTGACCAAGCTGGCGTCGGTGACGCCCTCGGTGTTTAAAAATGTGTCGATCACCGTCATTTCGTCGATGTCAAGCGACATCTCCAGCGTCAGTTCCGCGCCGTTTTTGGTGACGGTGCGGGATTTGACGCGGTGTTTTGGCAAGGTACGCAGGGCTTTTTTCAGTTCCGCTTGGCATTGCGGATCGTACCGCACGACCAGCAAGTACGGACTTTTTCCTTTGCGCGAAAACAGACACACCACGTAGTACAGCACCCCCACCGTCAGGCACGCAATGGCGCCGGGGAGATACAATCCCGCACCCGCCATAATGCCCGCGGCAATGGACCAAAACATAAAGATGGTATCCACGGGATCTTTCACCGCGGTGCGGAAACGCACGATGGACAACGCACCCACCATACCGAGCGACAACGCCAGGTTGGAGCTGATGGTACGGATGATGACCGCCGTGATCATACCGAGAAGCACGAGCGAAAAGGCAAAACCTTTGGAATAAAGCACTCCGCGAAAGGTGTTGCGATAGATAAGCAAAATGAATAAGCACATCGCAAACGCGGCAAGCAACGAGAAAAAGATCTGCTCCATCGACACACCGGTGTTAAACTGTTCGATCACACTGTTTTTGATGATATCCACAAAACTCATTTTAAAAATCCTCCTTATTGCTGACGGCGGCACCACTCGTATTTCGAAATGGCACTGCGTGTCATCGGTACCGTGCCCAGCAGCTTTTTTACCGCGTAGGGCAACTGCTCGTCATATTTCACTTCCAAGATCATCCGATCGGACGGCATCGCCGATACGGTAAACAGTTCCGTGTTAAACAAATCGTGGCTGTACACACCACCGCGCAGGTCCATATCAAACGTGATGCGCACGTCCTGAAACACATACGGTTCACGGTCGTAATCCACGATGACAGCGGGGCGAAGAAGGCGCGTACGCAGTTTGAGATAGAAATTGCGAATGAGATCGTGCTCGCTCTCCCACATCCACCAGGTATCACCCCGCAAAATGCGTTCGGTCTGTTCCCGCGTGAGAGGCGCGGATAACTTGCGGGTCATCTGCCCGAGTTTTTGCTTTGATTCCAACCGAATAAACGAATCGTCCCCGTTGTACAAGCGGATGCGGAATTTTTCGCGTTTCTCCACGCCTTCCACCTTGTCGAGCAAGCCGCTTTGCGCGTAATCGTCAAAATACAAACTGCGGATCCAATACCGCCCGTCACTGCGAAGCGCATGGGTGTCGGTATCCAACCCTGCCGCAATGCGACTTTTGAGCTGTGCGTAAGCGGCACGGCTGATAAAATATTTATTTTCGTATCGCAGACCGTTCACCGCCATCGCTCCTTTCCTTTGATTATACACAATCCTACCGCTTTTGACAAGAAGTTTACAAATGTTTTGCAACAATGTATTGACAAGCGGTAAAAAAGAGGAGTACAATGAGTTCAATTTATTACGAAGGAGTCTTTTCTATGAAACGAATCGTCACCATCCAGGATATTTCGTGCGTGGGCAAATGCTCGCTCACCGTGGCATTGCCCATCATTTCCGCGATGGGTGTGGAAGCCGCCGTGGTTCCCACCGCCGTGTTATCCACGCATACGATGTTTCAGGGATTCACCTTCCGTGATCTGACCGACGATATTACCCCCATTTCCGAGCATTGGCAAAAAGAAAATTTCCACTTTGACGCCATCTACACGGGGTATCTCGGGTCGTTTGAACAGTTGCGCCTGATGGCGGAATTTTTTGATACGTTCAAAAGCGAGGATACTCTCATCTTTATCGACCCCGTGATGGCGGATAACGGCAAATTGTATCACGGGTTCACCCCCGAATTTGCGCTCGAGATGGCCAAATTGTGCGGCAAAGCCGACGTCATCGTTCCCAATATGACCGAAGCATCCTTTATGCTCGGCATCCCCTATCGCGAAAGTTACGACGAAGCGTACGCGCAGGACGTGTTGCGCAAATTGTCGGCACTCGGTGCCAAAAAAGTGGTGCTCACGGGCGTATCCTACGTGCCGGGCAAACTCGGCGTGATGACCTACGATGCCGCCACCGACTCGTTCTCCGCCTACTTCCACGATCGCATCGACGCGAGTTATCACGGTACGGGCGACGTGTTTGCCAGCACCTGCGTCGGCGCGTTGATGAACGGTATGCCGCTTGAGGAGGCGTTGAAAGTCGCCGCCGATTACACGGTGGAATGCATCCGCATCACCGAAGCGGAACCGAATCACAACCTTTACGGAGTGAATTTCGAGAGTGCGGTCCCCTACCTCATCCGTCGAATCGGAAAATAAATGCAGACCGGTGCGAGAAAAGAGCCTTGTCAAACGACAAGGCTCTTTTTGTGGGTATTTTGAACTTAATGGCACGAATGAAAAGTGCCTGAAAACCGAAGATTTTTTAATATTTACAGATAATATACTTATTCGTTGCGAAAGCAGACAATTTATTTCTGATTTCTTCGACAGTTCCGCCTTCAATAGTATTTTTATCAACTATAAAAACTTGATTATTCGTCTGATACAAAAACAAATACCTTGATGTTTCGTAAACTTTTACGAACAACGAATATTCAATTTCTGCTTCACCGTTATATTCTTGGCTTTTAGTAAATGCCTTTAGTACATTATCACAAAAGATGTACTGATTTTCTACATTTTGCATTTTTGCTAATGATTTGTACTGTATCTTTGGAATAATAAAATACCAAAAGTATATCAGCAATAGTCCAAAAATTTCTACACCGAGTAACACAGCCAAAATTGTATCAAAGCCAAAAGCAATAATTTCTAAAATTATGATTATAAAAAGAATTGCAAAAGCAGTAGACCAAAATATTAATCGCTTTCTAGGGTCAGATTTTTTATACATTGTTAAATGTGTTAATGCTTTTACTGAATCTAAATCGTATTTGCATTTTGCTTTAATTTCCATAAAATCACCGCCTTGAGTATAGGATAGCATAAAAGCGGCAAAGCCGCAACACTTATTACCTATTACTTCTTACTTATTACTTCCCAAAAATCCCGTAAGGAATTTTGGTTAAGGTAAGAGTGAAGAGGTAAAAAGTAAAAAGTAAAATCCCGCTCACTTACGTGAACGGGATTTTTGGTGGACGTTAACGGACTTGAACCGCTGACCCTTCGCACGTCAAGCGAATGCTCTACCAGCTGAGCTAAACGTCCATATTCTTTTCGAACGAATGCTATTATACCGAAAAAGAATATCAATGTCAAGCATTTTTTTACGAATTATCAAAATCACTTAGTAAAGCAACTTTCTGCGCGCTTACTCACCATCATTCATCCGTAATCGAAAACAACTCGTTGGGGGTGCAGTTCAACAACAAGCACATTGTTTCAATATTCTCGTATCGAATGGATTTCGTTTGGTTGTTAACCATTTTGCTGAAATTTTGATAACTCATTCCCAACTGTTTATACAACCAATACTTCGTCTTTCCTTGTTTTGCTAATAGTTCCAAAACATTTAATTTCATCATATAACTACTCTCCGTTTCACACGGTTATCAGCATTTTTATTAGGTGTTTAACCATCTAATAACACCCCGTATGGCACGCCCAGCACCTTTGCCAAATATGTCAGCTCAATATCGGTCACAAAGCGTTTTCCCGCCTCAATGCGTTGAACAGCATTCTTGTCAATATCTAAACCGAGCAGTTGCAAAGCATCCGCAAGTTCGCGTTGCGATTTGCCGCTTTCTTTGCGAAACCGCGCAATCTGTTTACCGCACACATTGTTACGACCGTCTGCCCCTTTGTTAATAAACATACTGCCCCTTCTTTCTGACATTTAGTGCTTGTCACAAAAGAAAGTATATGGTATTATACCGTTAATAATGACATTTACAAGATGTCATTTAAGATTTTGCGGAGGCCGTATGATTATCAACGAACATGGATTATTTCTACTACCCGAAAACGAGGGAAACAACTGTCCGTCCAAAGGTGCGTATTGTCAGCGTTGCGCCTACGCCGTTTGTTGTCGCGAAGAACACGATATTACCGAATGCTTGTTATGCAAAAACGAAGCGTGCCCCCTCGCTTCGCCCCCACTACTCCATCTTGATTAAAACAAACCCCCGCGCCACGGGCGCGGGGGTTTTTCGGTATTGTTCGGAATTAGTACATACCGCCCATATCGGGTGCGGGAGGTGCGGGAGGTTGGGGCTCTTTCTTATCGGCCACCAACGACTCGGTGGTGAGCACCATCGCCGCCACGGAAGCGGCGTTTTGCAACGCGGAACGGGTCACCTTGGTGGGATCCACGATACCGGCTGCAAACATATCCACGTATTTTTCGGTTGCAAAGTCAAAACCGAAGTTTTGTTTGTTTTCGGTACGGATGCGGTCGATGATGACACTGCCTTCCAAACCGGCGTTGAGCGCGATTTGACGGACGGGTTCTTCGATGGCTTTGAGCACGATCTTCACGCCGGTCTTTTCGTCTCCCTCGGTCTCCTCGAGCATCGGGAGCAACACGGCAGACGCGTTGATGAGCGCCACGCCGCCGCCCGCCACAAGACCTTCCTCGACAGCGGCCTTGGTCGCGGCGAGGGCATCTTCGATGCGGAGTTTCTTTTCTTTCATTTCCACTTCGGTAGCGGCACCGACCTTGATGACCGCCACACCGCCGGACATCTTCGCGAGACGTTCTTGCAGTTTTTCACGGTCGAAATCGGACGTGGTTTTTTCGATCTGCGAACGGATCTGCGCCACGCGGGATTTGATCATCTCGGTATCGCCGGCACCGTCCACAATGATGGTGGTTTCTTTTTGCACTTTCACTTGACGGGCGCGACCGAGCATACCGATGGTGGTGTCTTTGAGGTCCAGACCCACTTCTTCGGACACCACTTGACCGCCCGTGAGGATGGCGATATCTTGGAGCATCTCCTTGCGGCGATCGCCGAAGCCGGGGGCTTTGACCGCCACGCAGGTGAAGGTGCCGCGCAGTTTGTTGACGATGAGGGTGGAGAGCGCTTCGCCCTCGATATCCTCCGCGATGATGACGAGTTTTTTGCCCGCTTGCAGAATTTGCTCGAGCAGCGGGAGAATGTCTTGGATGCTGGAGATCTTCTTATCGGTGATGAGCAGGAACGCATCGTCGATCACCGCTTCCATCTTATCGGTATCGGTCACCATATAGGGGGTGATGTAACCGCGGTCGAACTGCATACCTTCCACCACTTCGGTGTAGGTTTCGGCGGTTTTGGATTCTTCCACGGTGATCACACCGTCGGCCGACACTTTTTGCATCGCTTCCGCAATGAGTTGACCGATAAACGCGTCACCCGCGGAAATGGTGGCGGCGCTGGCAATATCGTCGGTACCGTTCACTTTTTTGGAGTTGGCCTTCACTTCGCCCACGACAGCGTCAACCGCCTTTTGGATGCCGCGTTTGACACCCATCGGGTTGGCACCGGCGGCCACGTTTTTCATACCCTCGCGGATAAGCGCTTGGGCAAGCAAGGTGGCGGTGGTGGTACCGTCGCCGGCCACGTCATTGGTTTTGGTGGACACTTCTTTGACGAGTTGTGCGCCCATATTTTCGAACGCGTTGTCAAGCTCGATCTCTTTCGCAATGGTCACACCGTCGTTGGTGATGAGGGGGGCGCCGAACTTCTTGTCAAGCACCACGTTGCGGCCGCGGGGACCGAGGGTGATCTTGACGGTATCGGCAAGTTGGTCGACACCGGCTTGCAACGCTTTGCGCGCCGCCTCGCCGTACAAAATCTCTTTTGCCATGGTTGTGTTCTCCTTTATTCAACAAATGCCAAAATATCGTTTTGGCGCACGATGGTATATTCCACGCCGTCCATTTTCACTTCGGTGCCGGAATATTTGGTGGTGATTACTTTATCGCCGACTTTCACGTACATCGTGACGTCTTTCCCGTCCACGTTTCCGCCGGGGCCCACGGCCACCACTTCGGCAATTTGCGGTTTTTCCTTGGCAGAGCCGGCCAAAATGATGCCGCTTTTGGTGGTTTCCTCAGCTTCAACCATTTTGATGACCACTCTGTCAGACAAAGGTTTCATCGTCATAATTCAGGTTCCTCCTTATAATTGGCACTCGATGGTGCGGAGTGCTAAAATCTATTCTACCAACTTCTACGCAAAAATCAAGTAGCAAATTGGCAATTTTCGGATATTTCATAGTTTTTTAACAATTCGTCGGGCGACGCCGCGGGAACGACAAAGGAAATCGCCGACGGCAGGACGGAAAACTCCACCTGCGTGGCGTGATCGCACTCACCGTCGGTGTTGTACACGAGCGGTTTTTCGGCCGACACCGTCATCGACGTGCCGCGGAACGATTCGCAACAATCGAGGTCCATATGTTCGCCGCGTTTGTACTTGCCCAAAATGGTGAGCACGCGCAAATGGGAAATCTTTTTGATCAGGATGAAATCGAGCACCCCGTCGTCGGGTTGAGAGAGCGGTGCGCCGTGGTATCCGCCGCCATAGTATTGGCCGTTGGCGGCAAGTGCAAACAGATATTCGCCCTCACGCTCCACCTTTCCGCCGACGGTATCCATCACGATCTTCATTTTTTGACCGATGGGACGGCAAAATTCTTTCACAAGCGCCAAATTGTACGCCATGGAACCGCTGACCAGCGGCAAATGCTTATACTGCGCCATACGGTCGGCAATGTTGGCATCCAGCCCCATCGAACACAGGTTGAGCGACAGTTTGCCGTTACAACGGATGGCGTCGAGTTTTTGGGCGGTGCCCATCACCTGCGCCGCAATATCGCGAAAGCGCGTTTCTTCGGGCCACAGACGCACGAAATCGTTTCCCGACCCGCACGGAATACACGCGAGTTCGGCATTGTCAAACCCGACCACGCCCGACGCAACCTCCAACAGCGTACCGTCACCGCCGCACGCATATACGCGCACGGCATCGCCTTTTGCCGCCTCGGTGCGTGCCATTTCGGTCGCCTCGCCGGGGGCGGTAGTGGTATGGATCGCGTACTGCATCGGGTAGCGCTTGAAAAAGGCTTCGATTTCGGGGATGATCGTTAAGGCCGATTGGTGTTTTCCTGCCGCAGGGTTGAGGATAAACACGTGTCGCACAAAATCCTCTCCTTTTCACATCCTATTTGTAATAGATATACAGTTGGCATTTGAGCATACCGTTATACAACTTACGCCGTTTATCGGCCTTGCGGCCGAAGAATTCTTCAAACTGTTCATCGGGGCTGATGACCGCGTAACTCCACCCCGCTTTGGGAACAAACACCTTGCCCATTGTGCGGTAGAGTTTGCGCGCCGTTTGCACGTCGAGCAGGCGTTCGCCGTAAGGCGGGTTGCACAGCACCGTACCGCTGTCCCCCTCAGGAACAAAATCGGCAAGGTCACGCTGTGCCGCGCGTACCAAGGGACCAACGCCCGCTTTCATTGCGTTTTCATTGGTGAGTGCCACCGCTTCGGGGTCAATATCAAAACCGCGACCGACAAACACTTTGTCGGTGAGTTGCCCCGCCAAGGCACGCTCACGCTCGTCTTTCCACATCGCTTCGTCAATCCACGCGGTATCCATCGCCGCAAAACGGCGACGCACACCGGGGGCTACACGGCGGGCGGCGAGCGCCGCTTCAATGAGCATGGTACCCGAACCGCAGCACGGGTCGACCACCTGCTCGGCAAAACGGGTACGCGTCACGTCTACAATGGCGGCAGCAAGCGTTTCTTTGATGGGAGCCCCGCCCGCGTTGCGACGGTAGCCGCGCTTATGAAGCCCTGCGCCGCTGGTGTCGATGAGCAACATCACGTCGTCTTTTAAAATGGTGAACTGGATTTGCACCGTGGCACCCGTTTCCTCAAACCAACCGATACCATAGCGGCTTTTGAGCCGTTCCACCACCGCTTTTTTTACGATGGATTGGCAATCAGGGATGCTGTGCAACGCCGAATTCAGCGACCAGCCTTTCACGGGGAACGCATCTTTTTGACGGATATAGCGTTCCCACGGCAACGCCTTGACCCCTTCGAACAGTTGGTCAAACGTTTCGGCGTGGAAACTGCCGATATGCAACGCAATACGCTCGGCATACCGCGAGTTGATGTTGGCACGCGCAAGCATCGCCGCATCGCCCTCAAACAGCACGCGGCCGTTTTGCGGAGTGACCGCTTCGGCACCCATCCGTTTTAATTCATCTGCCAAAATCCCCTCAATGCCGAACAGGCACGGGGCACAAAATTGAAAGTGTTCCATATATCGATCCTTTTACAAAAAATGCCGTCGCAAAGGCGGCGGCATTGTGCGTTGCTATAGCCGAAGGAAGCCGAACTCCCATCGGTCAAAAATAGGATTTTTCCTTGTACCGTCGTTACACTCGCTCGAAATACGTACAGTATTTCTTCGCTCGCAAGCCTTGTTACAAGTCAAAATCCTTATTTTTGACTTGCATACAACCCGCAGGCGCGACTTTTCGAGCAAAAACACCGTCGAGGAGTGCCGACATACGGGCGTATTTCAAGCGACGAGACAAGGTTTGTGCCGAAAAGTCGCCCTACGGGCGGCGGGAGGTTCGACTCCCTTCGGCTATTGCGATTTACGGCGCGTGAAACCGCCGTGCTTGCTGTCAAGCGAACGCTTGAGGTCGGACATCTTTTCATCGCTCGTCTGTTTGAAGCGAGACATCATTTCCTCAAAGTTGCCGCTTTCGTTACGGCTGGACTGCCACTCGAAGCCACCGGGGCGACCGGGCGACACGTGCCGCGGGACACTGCGACTCGTGCGCGGAGGAGGATCCATGGCTTTTTTGATGGACAAGCTGATCTTGCCATCGTCACCGATACTGAGTATTTTCACCTTGACCTGCTGATTTTCGGTGATGTGATCGCGGATCTCTTTGACGTAAGTCGGTGCAACTTCGGAAATATGTACCATACCGGTCTTGCCTTCACCCAAATCGACAAAAGCGCCGAATTTAGTAATACCGGTCACTTTCCCTTCGACACACGCTCCAACTTCCAAGGCCATGTTGCGCTATTCCTCCTGACAGTGGTAATCCAAACCTGTTCTCATTCCTTGGGAACTTCGTACAAAACCGTTTCGCCGGGTTTGGCCATCCCCTGCTCTTCGCGCGCTTGCTGTTCCAAGTACGACTCGTAATTCTCGCCTTGGTCTTGCAGATCGGCGTTCAGCAGGTTTTGCTGCTCGGTTTTTTGAATCCAATCGTTGAGCAACTGTTGTTTCTCATTCAATTGCAGATTCAACTGAATCAGCGAGACGACGATATAGACGGCAAGCGCGATCAGCGCAATGCGGAAAAACCAACTTTTCTTTTTGGCAAACGTGGCTTTCATATCCTCGCTCCTTTCTGATTCGATCTCCATTTCGGGAAATTCCCATACACAAGGATTATACTACAGACACATCCTTACTTTCAAGACCTTTTTTCGCTTTTTTTGGTTTTTTCGCGTGTTTTTTTCGCCACTGTTGATGCTGCTTGCATACAAACCGCTTCACCGCCACCGCCGCGCACCGACAATACCGTCCAAATAGCGAACGGTAGGCGAAAAAGCCGATGACGATGCCGAGAAAAACGTAAAACCGGCCTTGCCCGTCGGTGATCGCCAGAAGCAACACAAACACCGCCACCACCGACGACAAACAAAAAAACACATCCCCCAAAAAGATCGAGACGGCACGCGGCGAAAACCAGAGGCGCCACACGCGAAACAGATCGTAATACGCGCCGAGCAAAAAGCCGACACCGCCGCACAAAAGCGTGGCGCGCAGTTGTTCAAAGTTGGTAAATCCCATCGTCTATCGGAACAACCTTCCGAAGAACCCGCCGCGCACCGGCAGCGACGAATAGACGAGCGAGTCGATCTCTCCCTCGACCACGAGGTCGCCGCACTCGACGCTCAGTTGTTTGATGTGCAGGCCGTGTCCCTTGACCGTCAGTTCCCCCAGATCGGTGTAAATGACCACCGCGACGTCGTCAAAATTGTTGACGTCGGTCACCCCCGACACGGACAAACTGCGGCGGTCGTGTAACGTGAGCGCGTGCGGCATCGGTTGCCGTTCGGTCGTTTGCTCTTGCTTCATATACATCCCCTCTTTTCGGTAATGTATATGCGGCGAAAAATAAAAATATACGATGCCGCATAAAG
>JAFSFY010000042.1 GCA_017434985.1 Clostridia bacterium
AATGTTCAGTTTTTCTGCCAACTGCATTTGGGTTAAGTTTGTTTTTCTTCTGCACTCGGCAATGAACTTTCCAATTTTTACTTGGTCCATAGGTTACCTCCTTTCGCTTTCAGTATAGACAATTTTGGTAACAAAGAACACGAACCGATGGTTGAGTGGAGAGAAATCAACCATCGGTGGGGTGAAAAATGACCGTCAAATTCTTATTTATCGGTTAGTTGTATTATAGCACAACTTGACTAACAAAGAAAGAGAATATTAAAAACACCCACAGTTTTAAAAACTATGGGTGTTTTCATATCTTGTTGTACTGTCCTTAATTGTACCTACTCATTGAAGTTTTTGCTTGTATATCGCCAAAATATCGGCGGAGTTGAACGTACCTACCTTACAGTTCTTGTCGGGCAAGGCCGCTGCACAAGGCACGCACTTCGGCAACCGTTTTTAGGCCACTGGTGGCATCGGCACTGCCGAGAGCCGCCACCGCTGCCGCGGAAGAAAATTCCAAAATCTCACGATCGCTCCACCCCTCGTACAAACCGAGAAGTGCGGCGGCGCAAAATGCGTCGCCCGCGCCGGTGGTACCTTTGATATACCCGTCAGGCAGTTGATACGACGGCACGACCGTCACTTCATCCCCCGAGACGCAAAGCGCCGAATGGGGTTGATGAATGATGACCTTTTCGCGAACACCGAGTTGTTGCAAACGGCGCGCAACGTCCACCAAATTGTCGGCGGTAGGTTCCATTCCCGCGAGTTTGCCCGCTTCAAATTCGTTAACGATGAGGTAATCGGTATACGGTAAGCAGGGCAACACAAGCGCATAGCGGTCACTGTTTTCGCTGACAAGGTCAATGGAGGTTTTGATGCCGCGTGCCGAAGCTTCTTTCAAGATCTTCAGGCCGTCACCGTTGTCCACCTTGTCAAGCAACAGGAAATACCCAAGCAGCAGAATGCGCGGCTGCACGGCATCGAACGGCATATCGTCGATACCGAATTTGGCACTGGCACCGGCATAGGTAAAGAAGGTGCGTTGACCGCCGTCAATGCTCATCACCTGCGTAAAGCTGGTCTTCTCCCCTGCTTGTACCACCACCGACGCCACGTCGACACCCGCATCGGCCATCACGGTTTGCGCGTATTCGCCCATTTCGTCATCACCGATCTTACCAAGTGCCGTCACCGCTAATTCGGGGCAAAGTTTTTTAAGGTCCATCGCCACATTGGGCACACAACCGCCGGTGGAACGCTCCACCTTACGGATCTGCGTCAATTCCCCGCAAGAGGGATACGCCGCGATCTCGTTGATCTCGTCCACCAAAATGGAGCCGGCAATAGCAATTCCTTGTTTGTTCGCCATAAATCAGTTGCACTCCGCTTCGAGGGGACCGGCCAACTCTTTGAGGAAGAACAGTTTGCCGGGCAGGGTGGGAATGTAGGAAGAGGTGATCCACGGGGTGCTGCCGTGGCGGAGGGTCATCCACAAGGACATACCTTGCCATTGCATACCGCGGCCAAGCGTACCGTCGGCACCGCCGATGGCGTAGTCCGCTTGCATAAAGATGCCGGGGCCAATGGTATTGGCGCGGCAGGGCACCAAGGTGGTGCGGGATTTAAAGCTGGTGAACGCATTTTGCTCCACGGTGAGGGGATGGATCTTCGCCGCAATGCGATACGGCGCAGCAAGCCATTCGGCTTCGGAGGCGTATTCGCCCGCAAATTGGGGTTCCCAGAACGCAATGTGGCACATACGGCCGATACCGTACACCAAGATCAATTTCGCGCCTTCGGCTTTGAGGGCGGCAATCTTTTCAGGGTAAGTGGGCAGGTTGTCTTTGGTGGCAAAGTTGCGTTGCGCCACCGGCACCGTCAACTCGCCGAGCGGGTTGAAGAGAGCTTGTTCCATCGCGTATTGGAACGCACCGCTGTTGTCGCTGGGCAAGGTGTTGCCTTCGGCATCCGCCCACTCGTCCATATTGAAGGTGTACACGTGATCACACGCAATGTTCCACTCTTTGAGGAAGAACACCACCCATTTGTACATACCCATCGGGCCGACAGGCAGGATGAAGGCGACCTTTTCGCCGTTTTCTTTGGCAACTTTGATTTGCTTCGCGATCTCGTGACCCATATAGGTCTCGAACTCGCCGAGGCTGTCACATTTGATGGGGGTGAAACCTTTGTTCCAGAAGGGTTGGGGGTTGGTAATGGTTTCGGGAGCATCGATGCACGCATCGATCTTATCGAAATCCCAGCCCGCAGGATAGAAACCTTCCAGAGCAGAGCCTTTCACGGTAGAGTTGAAATTCATAACTGTGTCCTCCTTATAATTCACCGCACCTTTTAGGGCGGATTTGTTACAGCTTTTGCGTGTTTTCGCAAAGGGTCAAAAACGACCCAAAACCCACCGTGTTTTCGGCGGGTTTGGATGGGGTAATTTATTTGATGTCGGAGAGTTTCACGCGGGAAACTTCCATAAATTCTTTGTGGCGGGAATACAGCACGTGCAAATATCCGTCGCGGATTTGGACAGACGGATAAGCATAGCGACCGCCCACGGCCCAACCATAACCTTTTTGGGCGGGTTCCACCTCGTCGCGAATGATGTAACACGTATCGAAATTGACACCGTCTTCCGAAATCCACAGTTCCAACTTGTTACGGGAAGTGTACTGATCGCCCGACGTGCCGATACCAAAGATGCGGCCGTCCGGCAATTCGCCGAATTTCCACATGGTGGAAGAAGAACCAAAGTTGGTGGGATACAGGTCGGTCCAGGTTTCGCCATTGTCGTAGCTTTCCATCATCCACAGGTAACCCGTGTCACTGCGCACCATAATGTGCAACACGTGGTCTTTGGTTTGGAACCACGACGATTCGGTGTGGACCGCGCCGTTGTTACGTTTGGTGGCGTCGTTGCGTTGCTCGGTCGACAAACCTTTGAAGTTCCAAGACAAACCGTCGGGAACTGCCTTATCCGTATACTTTCCGCGAACACCGTGAGAGGCAAACCAACGGCCGGTGACGGTTTGACGCAGCGTATCCAAACCGCCGCCGCCACCATAAGTAGACGGCTCGCTCCAATTGACGCCATCGGTGCTCGTAATCACAAAACTTTTGCTGACGGTACCGCTCAAATCGGCATTGGCTTGGAAACGGTTTTGACTGTCAAATTTGTTCGGCGGATAGCTGGTGCAGCTGTAGTTGAGAATCAACTTATCGCCGCACGTATAGATGGGAGAACATTGGTTGGCGGTCAACGTGCCGGGTTTCAATTCATTTTCCAGGCACTCCGCCACCACCACGGGTTCACTCCAGTTGAAGAAATCCTCACTGGAAGCCACGACGCAGCGTTGACCGGGGGCGTCTTCGTCCTTGATACCTTGCGTAAACGAGGCATACCACTTGCCCTTGAAATACGCAAGACCGGGATGGTGGGTAAAGCCCCACTCTTTGTTGTATTCGGTAACCGTGGCCTTTTCGGACGCGATCTTAACCGGTTGTTTGCCGTTCAACTTGTTGTTGACAGCAGCGGCGCGTTGCTCGATCGTGCCTTCCACTTTTACGGGGAAGAGGTACGACCAATCTTTCGTCGTGGTGGTCACACGGGGCGGCACCGTTTTTTTGGTGGTGGTCACAGAACCCGTAGAAGTCGGTTCGGTCACGTTGTCGATCGAATCACTCGTGGCGGCGGTAGCCGTCGTGGCCGTGCTCGGCAACGTGCGGTAGGTTTTCTTAGAGGTGGTCGTAGTGACTTTTTTGGTGGTCGTCGACTTCTTCGAAGAGGTGGGCTCCTCCCCTTCAGTCGAGGTGGTGTCCTCTTCGGAAGACGCGGTAGATTCCTCAGTAGTCGTCGTGGTGGCTTCCGTCGTGGTCGTGGTCACCGTTTGGTCACCGTTGTCGTTACAGCCGACAAACAGCGAAACGGACAGGACCGCCGCCAAAAGAAGCGCAAATAAACGTGTTTTCATGACACAGTTCCTTCCCTTTTACAGAATAGCAAATTTTTGCACAAATGTCAATCGCTGTTCGCCGTAAATCGCACGCGATTGGCGACGAACAACCAGAAAAACGATAGCAAAACAACGGGAACGTCAACCTTTTATCGGTCTGCCCCACGCCATTCACTGAGGAGCAATCATCGCCGCCGTGCTTACGGCAACAAACGTTTGGTGGTCTGTTTCAAATAGACCTGGCATTGACGGAAACCTTCCGCATAGTCGGCACCGCATTGGAAACCGCGGTAACGGCAACAGGTCTTCACCATATCGGGGAAGTCAATACCGTCATGGTCACGCATCCACACGATTTGGGATTCGTGGCAGTTGAGCATTTCGAGTTTTTTGTCAATGAACGGGGTAACGTCCACATACTCGGTGGGGTTGAAGTTGACGCCGCACAGGGTGTCCATATAGAAAATGGGGGTCAGACGCGCTTTGCCGGGCACCGCAGTGTCATAGTGCGGCAACGTGGCGGTAAAGCAGGCATCAAACACGAGTTTGGAGGTCGCCACGTGGTCGGGCATATAATCTTCGGGGTCGTGGGTGATAATGAAATCGGGATCCACCTTTTTGATGATATCCACGACCTTATCGCGGGACTCTTTGTTGTTGTCGTAGATTTCGAGGTCGTTAAAGCCGCCCCACATCACTTCAAAACCGGCAAGAGCGCCACTACGCTTGGCTTCGCCTGCACGCATCTCGGTCAGTTCGTCGGGCATAATGATCTCGTGACCTTGGTTACCGCTGGAAAGGTGGCACACCACCACGCGGTCGCCGCGTTCTTTACATTTGAGAAGGGTGCCGGCGCACGCGATCTCCATATCGTCGGGATGGCAAGAAATAACCAATACAGTATACATATCTATTTCTCCTTTGAAATTAAATTACGGTAAATAACGTTTGGTGGTACCTTTTAAGTACACCATACATTGGCGGAAGGCTTCGGCGTATTCGACACCGCATTGAATACCGCGGTAGGCCGAGTTGATACGCGAAATTTCGGGAAAATCGATGTTATCGTGATCCTTTAACCACTCCACCTGCGATTTGTGACACCGAATCATATCCAGTTTTTTGTCGATATACGGCGTGATGTCCACATACTCGGTGGGAACAAACCCCATATTGCCCGTGGTGTCCATATAGTAGATGGGAGTCAGTTTGGCCACGCTCGGCACACTGGTTTGGTAGTGCGGAACGGTAGCACTGAAACACGCATCAAACACCAAACGGGAAGTGGCGTTGTGGTCGGGCATATAGTCATCGGGCGAGTTGGTGATGATGAAATCGGGATTTACCGAACGGATCACATCCACCACTTTGTCACGCGCCTCTTTGTTGTCGGCGTAAATGTCCAAATCGTGGAAACCGCCCCACATCACTTCAAACCCGCCGATGGCCGAACTTTCCGCCGCTTCTGCCGCGCGAATTTTAATGAGTTCTTCCGGCATGATCACTTCGTGACCCATACTGCCGCTGCAAAGATAGCAAACAACCACGCGGTCACCGCGTTCTTTGCACTTGAGCAAGGTACCGGCGCAAGAATCCTCCATATCGTCGGGATGGCAACAAATCACCAATACAGTATACATAGATGCCTCCCATTACAGCGAATACGTAATCTTTTCGCCGCCCTTGTCGGCACTTTCGCACAGCGCATCGACCAATTTGACCGAGAGGGCCGCGCTTTCGGGTTGGTTGACGGTATTTTCGACGCCTTTTTGCAACATATCGAGGAAGAATTCGATTTCGGCAAAATACCAGTCTTTGTCGGAAACTTTCGCTTCGTAGGCTTCGCCGCCGCGGGGATACACCATCAATTTACCATCGGCATATACGACCGTTGCTTTTTCGAACGCCACGCGGAAATCGGCGCAGAACTCGACACCTTCGAGCGACCAGTCGCCAATAACAAGGAGCGAAGCGTCACCGTAGTACAAACGGGAATGTGCCACGTCGCGGCCGGAATAGAAATCTTTGGTTTCGCAGGAAACCGCATCCGGCTCACCCATCATATAGCGGATAAAGTCGAGATCGTGAATGTGCATATCGAGGGCACAGCCGTGAGAACGCTCATAGTCCATAAACCAGTTATCCCAGCCCCATACCGGAGGACCACTCATACGGCGGAACACACCGGTAACGATTTTGCCGAACGTGTTATTTTTCACCGCGTCTCTCAAAAAGTTGTAAGGACCGGCAAAACGGACGCATTGACCAATCATCAATTTGCGGTCGGCCGCTTTGGCGGCTTCACACATACTCATGGATTCCTCGTACGAAAGGCTCATCGGTTTTTCGCTGAGCACGTGAATACCGCGCGCCAACACCGCTTTGGCAATGGGGGCGTGCAGATAAGTGGGCACGCAGATGTCGACCATATCGACTTCTTCGTTGTCCAGCATTTCTTGCCAGTCGGTATAACGTTTCACATCATCACTGAGCTTGAGTTCGCTGCCACCGATGTTGATCTCCATCGCTTTTTCGAAACGGGTGGGATCCACGTCACACACGGCGACGAGTTTGCTGCGACCTTCTTGCTCCAATTTGAGGTGAGCAGGCAGGTGAACCGATTGGGCAATACCGCCGAAACCGATCATCGCTACTTTTGTCATGATAATTCCTCCTTATGTTGGGCTACGATTTATTGTAGCATATATACGTTCATTTCTCAACAAAAATCTCGTTATTTTTCACTAAAAACGCGATCGACCGCCGCGCTGTTGAATTCCAAAACATACTCGTTGGTCTCGCCCTCATTCGGGAACACTTCTGCCGTCACCCAACCGTCGTATCCGATACGGTCAAGTGCGCCGAGAGCCGCCTTATAATCCACTTCGCCGAGACCGACGTGGGTTTGCACGGCAGTGTTCTTGAAAAAGTCCTTGATGTGCACTTTGGCAATGCGGTCGCCCAAAATATCGATCCAATGATCGGGGTAACCGACTTGCAGCACGTTACCGATATCGAAATAGGATTTTACAAACGGGCTGCCGACCTTATCAATGAAATCGCGCAACTCGATCGGCGAAAGCAAGAACTTGCTCGCCACGTTTTCAAGACCGATGACCACGCCGCACTCTTCGGCAAATTTTGCCAAGCGCTTGAGCGCTGAAAGGGCACGATCGTACGCATCGGCATACGGCACTACGTCAAAGCCGGGACGAATGTTCTCTACGATACCCGGCAACACCAAAATGGTGTCGCACCCAAGCCACGCGGCAAATTGCAACTGCTTTTTCACCGCTTCTTCTGCCCGTTTTCGCACTTCGGGGTCGGGATCGGTGAGAGAATTTTCCCAACAGTGATCCCACGCCATACTGTACGTTTCGAGGCCATAGCTTGCCACCTTTTCGCGTAACGCTTTGATGTCTTCCTCGGTCGAATCGTACCGCACGGGGCCCTCGTTGCTGAGTGCCCATTCAATACCGTCGTACCCGTATTTTTTCGCCAATGCCAAGCATTCGTCCGCATCGCGACTTGCAAATGACCATGCACTGATTCCTTTTTTCATAGCGATCCTCCTAAACTGACTATTGACAGAATGCAAAACAGTCGCTAAAATGAGTATAATCGCTCTATTTTGATAATTCTATACGAAAAAGAGCACAAATATTATGTTTTTGGGTATTTGACTTATGAAACCTGTAAAATGCGACCTCTCCCCCTCGTTCTCCGTGCGTTATTTTTGGACCTCACACGACTATCACTGGTCGGATAACTTCGTGTTTGAGGGCGAAGAACACAACGAATGGGAATTGGTATACGTCGTTTCCGGCGCAGTGGAATGTACCGAAGATAACCACGTGTATCACCTGACGAAAGGAAATTTTCTCGTGCACGGGCCGATGGAATTCCACACCATTCGCAGTGCCGATAACACTACCCCGCACGTATTCATCGCCTCATTCGGCGCCGACGGTTCTCTGCCCGATGGATTGCGGGACGGTGTGTTTTCGCTATCCACCGATATGCAACACACCTACGAAGCTATCTTCAAAATGATCAAAGATTTCACCGATGATCCCGACGAAAAGGCCCTCATCGGCGAGGAGGCGGCCCACCGCTTGTCGGCGTTTTTGTTGCGCCTGAACCGCCGTTACACCGCCGAAACGCCCTTACTGCGGTCACGCGCGGCAACGCAATATGCGCAATTGGTGGAAACGATGACCGCGCGTGTATACGACAACTGTTCGTTGGAGGAGATCGCCTCAGAGCATCACATCAGCGTCAGTTACGTCAAGCAGCTGTTCGGGCGATTTGCCGGTGTCAGCCCCAAAGCGTACTATTCTCGGTTGCGGTACAACGAAGCGGTTCGTTTGCTGTCGGAAGGCATCACCGCCGCCGAAGTCGCTGACCGCTTAAACTGTTCGTCGCCGAATTACTTTTCGGTTTTCTTTAAAAAAATGTCGGGGCAACCGCCGGCACGGTTCGTCCGCAATAAGAGCGAAGAATAGGGTGGCAAGAGTTTCCTCTTGCCACCCTATCGTTTTACAGATCGATTGCCTGTCCCGTTTCCATTGACTGTTGAATGGCGTCCAAAATAACCAACACTGCACGAGATTGGTCAAGCGGCACGATTTCGGAATTGCGATCTTCTTCAATGCAATCGGCAAAATGTTCAATTTCCGCCAAGATGCTGTCGGGATGTTTGCTGGTATCCAATTCTTTGGGTTGTTTGCCGGTACGGAATGCACGCAAATGCTTTTTGTTGCCGGCATCTTTGATATTCACGCCGGCGCGCATCGTATAGTCGATGGTCTCGCCCGCGCCCGTCAAGCGGAACGTGGTGGAAAACGGAAACCCTTCGGTCATCTCGTACGCGCCTTCAATCGCGGCTTGCACACCGTTGACGAAGGTGAGAGACGAAATGACGTGGTTATAACAGCCATCGTCATTTTTATAACCGATGGCATACACGCGTTTCACCGGGCCGAACAGATACCGTGCAAAATCTACGTCGTGGATGTGCAAATCATACAGGCCGCCGCCCGAAAGAGCGGGGTCGCGGTGCCAATTCGCCCATGCAGGATGCTGCGTCAAACGATTGGCGTACACCATTTTCATTTGGCCGAACTCGCCCGCGTCATAGCGCTTTTTAATCTCAATCGCCATATCGGAAAAACGAACCGATTGCGCCACCATAAAGCGAACGCCGGCTTTCTTGGTTGCCTCCTGCATACGGTCAAACACCTCAACCGACAGTGCCACGGGCTTTTCGCAAAGCACGTGCTTTTTATACTCGGCAGCAAGCAACACGTATTCTTCGTGCAGGAAGGTGGGCAAACAGACATCCACCATATCGATCTCTTCATTTTCGAGCATCTCGCGCGCATCGGCATACCATTTGCACTCGTATTCCTTCGCCGCTTTTTTGCCGACTTCTTCATTGCGCTCCACAATGGCGACCAAGTTTACTTTTTCGGACTCGTTCACCATTTGCGCATGAAGCGAGCCAATGTAACCGGCACCGATAATCGCAACATTCAACATACTTTTCACCTCGTTTGGTTTTTCAATCCAAGAGACAAATTTACCACAATTACAGTATACAATTTTTTCTCTTGCAAAAAAAGATAAAATCGGGTATAATTCTAACAAAATCAGGCGAGGTGGTTTTTTGTGAAGCACAATTTTATAAAACACCGTATTTCCGACACCTTTAACATTCAAAGTTTGATCACGCTGTTTTATATGGAACTTCCCAAAGATTTTTACTACGAGGGTGAGCATCACGATTTTTGGGAAATGGTATATATCGACAAAGGTGAAATGACCTGTACTGCCGGAAGCAACCAATTCGTGTTAAAAAACGGCGAGATCACCTTTCACAAACCGGGCGAATATCACAACCTCACCGGCAACCGCGTGGCATCGGCCAACGTGGGGCTGGTGACGTTTGAATGCAGCAATGCGGCTATGGCTTTTTTTGAAAAGAAGATCATCACGCTCAACGCCGAAGAAAAAACGTTGCTTTCGATGTTGTTTGAAGAAGGATTGTCCTGCTTCCAACTGGCCGATTCCCAAAACCCGTTATTGCAAAAATTGGAATTGGTATCGGGCGCGCCGTTTGGCGCGGAGCAAATGACCAAGAACCTGCTGGAACTGTTGCTTATCAAGTTAAGTCGGCATACCGAATCGCTGGAATTGGAACAACGCGTCAACATCTACATCAACGGCATGGCGCTTCCCGTGGCGGTAAAAGAGATCCTTGATGTGTTGTACGCTCATTTATACGACAAGTTGACCATTGCCGATATTGCCAAGATCGTCGGTAAAAGTGAGACTACGGTTAAGAAACTGTTTGCGATGCATCACAGCGGCGGTATTATGCGGTATTACAACCGTCTCAAGATCAAGGAAGCCAAAAAACTCATTCGCGAAGGACAATACAACTTTGCACAGATCGCCGAAATGCTGTGCTTTGATTCCCCGCAGTATTTTTCCAAATGTTTTAAAGACCAACTGCATATGACACCGCGCGATTTTCGCAATTCGATATTGCGATAAAACAAGGCTCGATAACCGTCGTTATCGAGCCTTGTTTGTTTCGTTCAAATACTGTTTGCGACCTTGTTCATACAGATTGTTCCCTTCACTGTCGATGATGACCGTGACGGGAAAATTCTCCACCGTCAACCGATGGATCGCTTCCGCGCCGAGATCCTCATACGCCACCACTTCACACGAGGTGATGCAATCGGCAAGCAACGCACCGCAACCGCCGATAGCACCGAAATACACCGCGCCGTGCTCTTTCATCGCCTCGACCACCGCCGTGTCGCGCTTACCTTTGCCGACCATCCCCGTTTGACCGCGTGCGATCAAGGCGGGACTATACGCATCCATACGGTAGGACGTGGTGGGACCTGCCGAACCGATCACCGCGCCTTGTTTGGCAGGGGTCGGGCCGACGAAATAGATAACGCTGTCACGCAGATCAATCGGCAGTTCCTTGCCCTGTTCAATCAGTTCACATAACCGCTTGTGTGCGGCGTCACGAGCGGTGTAGATCACCCCCGACAGCAGACAACTGTCCCCCGCTTTCAGCGAACGCGCCATTTCTTTTGTCAACGGTGTGATAACGGATATGGCCATCTCAGAGCACCTCCGTTTTATGACGGGTCACATGGCAGTTGATGTTGACTGCCACGGGCAACCCCGCAATATGCGTGGGGAACGTTTCGATATTGACCGCCAGCGCCGTGGTTTTGCCGCCGAGCCCTTGCGGACCGATGCCGAGGGCGTTAATCGATTCCAACAATTCGGTTTCCATCTTGGCGTAGTAAGGATCGCGGTTGCGTTCACCAAGAGGGCGCAACAGCGCTTGTTTGGCCAATAGCGCCGCACGGTCAAACGTACCGCCGATGCCGACCCCCACCACGATGGGCGGGCACGGGTTGGGCCCCGCTTCTTCCACGACTTTGAGCACGAAATCGCGCACACCTTGTTCACCGGCGGAAGGCGGAAGCATCGCAATTTGGCTCATATTTTCACTGCCGAATCCTTTGGGAGCCACCGTGATTTCCACGTGCTCCCCCGCTACCAATTCGGTGTAAAGAACGGCGGGCGTGTTATCTCCCGTGTTCACGCGGTCAAGCGGATCACGGACGACGCTTTTGCGCAGCATCCCTTCGGTGTATCCTTGGCGAACGCCCTCATTGACCGCTTCGGTCAGGTTACCGTCAATATGCATGTCCTGCCCGATCTTCAAAAACACGCACGCCATACCCGTATCCTGACACACGGGCATCTCGTTTTGCACGGCCACCTCGGCGTTTTGCTTGATGTACCGCAAGGTTTCTTTGGCAAGCGGCCACGTTTCTTCCCCATCAGCCGCCGCCAACGCCTCTTTCACGTCCGTCGGCAGATGGATATTCGCGTCAATACACAAGCGCTTGACCGTTTGTGTGATCAATTGTGCCGATATTTCTCTCATACGATCCCCTCTTATCTTTCGGCATTCAGTATACACCCAATTACATCGCTTGTCAAAGAAAAACCGCCGACAGCTTGTCGGCGGTTTTGGTTTAAGCGCGATTTTTTAAAACGGATCGTTCGTACTCTTTCACGGCGGCAAACCATTCACCATCCGCAGGGACACCGCACTCGCGGCAATACTGCTTCCATACCGCACCGAACGGCATGGTTTTGAGTTCTTCCTGTAACACCATCAATTCGGTCCAATTATCCGCGTTTTGAAGAGCGGTGTAATCGGGGGTAAGCAACGCCAAAAGTAACGCTTTTTGCACGTTGCGGAAACCCACCGTCCACGCCGCCAAGCGGTTGATAGACGCATCAAAATAATCGAGTGCAATATCCACGCGACCGTCCAAACCGCCGCACCGCACGATCTCTTTGCAGATCTCTTTGGTCTCGTCGTCGAGCAACACCACGTGGTCGGAATCCCAACGGATCGGGCGGGTGACGTGCAGCGCGATCTCCGGAAAGAACGCAAGCAACGCGGGAATCTTGTCCGACACCACTTCGGTGGGATGATAATGGCCGTTGTCCATCAGGGGGATGCACTTATCCTTGTTCATCGCCGCATAGCTGAGGGAAAATTCGGCCGAGCCGACGGTATACGCTTCCACGCCGATGCCGAACACTTTGGACTCCACGCACGGTTTCACCTTATTGAAATCAAACGGTTCGGACAAAATTTCGTCAAGCGATTCTTTGTAACGAACACGAGGACCCATACGGTCGGCAGGGATGTCTTTAAAGCCATCACCCGTCCAAATGTTCATCACGCAAGGCTGGCCGAGTTCTTCCGCCAAATACTCCGCAATGCGGATACACGCTTTGCCGTGATCAATCCAAAAACGGCGCGTTTCCTCGTTGGGGCTGGACAGCGTGAGCGGATCGCATTTCGGATGGCTGAAAAAGGTGGGATTGAAATCACAACCGAGGCCGCGTTCCTTGCAAAACTTCACCCATTTCGCAAAATGTTTGGGTTCGAGTTTATCGCGGTCGGCCCATTCGCCGTCCTCAAAAATAGCGTAGCAGGCATGCAGGTTCATCTTTTTGGTGCCGGGACACAGTTTGAGAACCACGACCAAATCGGCCATCAATTCTTCGGGAGTGGATGCACGGCCGGGGTAGTTCCCCGTCGTTTGAATGCCACCCGTGAGCGGTTTGCTCGGGTCGGTATCAAATCCGCGCACGTCATCGCCCTGCCAACAATGCAAGGAAACGGGAACGGATTTCAGTTTGGCAATGGCCGCGTCAACGTCCACACCGAGTGCCGCATAACGTTCTTTTGCTTTCTCGTAACAACTCATAAAACAGTCCCCTTTTTCATATCGATACCGCTATTGTATCACGTTCTTTCACACGAAAAAAGGTCTTCATTTATCCAAAAAAGTGTCCTTATTTGCAAAGACGGTATTGCCGTGGCGACATACCGAATCGCTCACTGAACAACCGATGAAAATAACTGACGTTCTCATATCCGACCGAACGGGCGATATGCGCCACGTTGAGGTTGGTGGTAAACAGCAAATACGCCGCCTGTGAAAGGCGCTTTTCTTGCAACAACTCGGTGTAGGTCTTGCCGGTCATGGTTTTGATCTCACGCGACAACCAATAAAGGTCATAGTGCAACAACCGCGCCAACTCCGAAAGACTGCCCGTGCTGTAATGTTCTTCCACGTAGCGAAGCACCTGCAACAGCAACGCCTCCCCTTTCGTGGAGGTCTGAATACGGTCGGCGTGGTTGATGAGTTGCAAAAACAACAAACCCATCGTCATTTGATTGACGTTGCGCTTGTTGGGAATATCGTCGATCAAGGTATACAGCAAATTTTCAACCAAATTTTGAATGGGCAACACGTCTCCCACTTTAAAGTGGAGATACCCGCTCGGCGCGTCTTTTTCGCCGAAACAACCGAGAATGAAACTGCGAAGCGGGGTGTCTTCCTCCCCCATAAACTGCAACGCTTTGTCAAAAAAAGGAAGCAGAATGATAAAATTGACCGCGATGTCTTCCGCGCCCGCTTTTCGGATGGATTGCACGGCGCGGGTGTTAAGCAGCAGCAGTTCCCCCTCACGCAAGGTCACTTCGTTTCCGTCCACCATATGCGTCGTTTCGCCCGAACACATATACACCATTTCCACGTAATCGTGGCGGTGAGGAGGAAATTCCACAAAACGCGGGTGCGGACGAATGGTGATGAGTTTGCCCTGTTCGAGCAATTTTTTGCTGTTGATGACGTCACTGCCGTGTTCCATATACAAATTCGGATCGATCGCCGTTTTTTCCAAAATGAACCGCTCCTCCTCGGTCACAGCCGATAAGCGCATAACAATATCCTTACTGACCATCGCACGTCACCACCTTTTCATAAAACGTCAGTTGTCTCTCGCGACTCCCACGTATCCGCTTTCCTCGACGATCGCCTGTCCTTCGTCCGAAAGGATCCACTGTATCAATTTGTGAACGTTTTCGTTGTCGTTGCCTTCGTAGGTAACGGCATATACGGGCGCAATGATCGGATACGCACCGCTTCGGATCTGTTCTTTCGTGGGCGCCACACCGTCAATGGCAATCATTTTGATGTCGGGATTGCGAATGATGCCCTCCACGTAGAAACGGAACGAAAAGCCAATGGACGTGGATTTGTTCTTGTAATCCGCCACTTCCTCGATGATACCGCCCATACCGGACACTTCCGTTTGTATGTTCGGTTCGATGATGGGGGTGTCCCCCATAAATCGAATGAGCATACTTTGACTGCCGCTACCTTCGTTTCGTTGAAACGGCACGATCGTTTCGTCGTTGCCGCCCACTTCGCGCCAGTTGGTGATCTCGCCCGAATAGATTCCTTTGATCTGTTCCACCGTGAGGCTGTCAACGGGGTTATCTTTGTGCACAAAAAACACAAACGCTTCGGATGCGATCTGCGTATACGCAAATGTCGTGTGGTGTTCCTCGGCAAAGGCGATCTGCTCCTTCGAGGGGGCGGCGCCGATGAAAACGTCGGTTTTCTTTTGGGCGAGACATTCGTATCCGCCCCGTGTGTTGTTGTATTCGAATATGCCGTCGTACAACTCGACCGTTTCGGGATACACTGCGTGAACAAAAGCGGAATACACCGGAAAAGCGGCCGCCGCGCCGTCGATTGCCGGCAATTCTGAACGCGTCAAGCCGTCAAACCGCAGCGTTTCACTGCGGTGCTTAACGATCTTGGAGTCTTCTGCAAACGGCAAATATTCGTGCACGTTGATTGCCGGGGTAACGTCAATGGTGATGGCATCGTTATAGGCTTCGATACCCGCTTGCGTTCCCAACAGGATAGCAAAACACGCCACAAAAGCGGCATACGCGATCGCATACGTTTTTCGGCGCTTGATCCAAATGAGCGGAATGGTGAGCGGCAACACAAGCAGGCCAAAAACGACCGTCACGCCCCAAAATCCGCTGAAAGACAACAAGAGCAGCGTCACGATACCAACATACGGGCACGCAAGCCCCACAAGCACCGTCAAAATGATCTTTCCGATTAACGACGATTTTTTCATACCATCACCACCTACCGTAAGTATACCTGTATTTGTATCAAGATGCAAGCAAACCATTTTCGTCTCATCACGCATCTCCTCCTCGTTTTTACTTATAAAATACAGAAGACAATTCTCTGTATCGTTTTTTGTTGCGCCAGTCTTTAGTTTACTTGATTAGAGGCTTTTTGTCAAGGTGGAGATAAACAAGGAGAATGGCTTGCACGACACGCTCCGCGTGCCGTGGAGGCCCAAAGCGATTTGCGCTTGCCAAAACAAAAAACCACCCGTGTGGGTGGTTTTTTGTTTTGTCTTAAACGTGGCAAAAGGTGTCTAAACAGGGGTAAAAACGAACAAAAGGTGTCCAATAATACCAATATGAATTATTTCTTTTTGTTTTTCCTTTCTTTTATCTGTTTGACAATGACAATACCGAATAAGATCACCGATATTAAGAAAAGAGGACCTGTACAAACATAGAGTGCAAATGGAATCTCTATCAATAAATTCAACAGATTTATAATACTGCCAATCAGTAAACAAACGGAGGCTATAAGTTGTAAAATATTTACTTTCTTCATTTCATATCACCTCTTTAAGTGTATTATACCATATTTTTCAAGGGGATTCAAGTGCTTTCCGCGATCTCGCATCTCAATCACGCCGTACGGCGTGTATATCATCCGCAACTTGTTGCGGTATATCATCAATGCGAAGCATTGTATATCATCAAGCCGCAGGAGGATGCACGCTGACGCGTGATGAGATACAGCCCCAAAGGGGCTGATGATACAGATCCTTTGCGGTGCAGTACAGGGTGTATCCGTTTGCGGTGCTGCCTTTGAGACGGATGTTCTCAAAGAGGATTTCGTTTCTCTGCACGTACCGTCCGGTACAGCTCCACAGTCGACAGTCTGCGGTGAGCAGATAC
>JAFSFY010000043.1 GCA_017434985.1 Clostridia bacterium
ACGGGGAACACCACCGCGCCGTCCGCCCCGAGTGACGGCACGCCGGTGAAAGGCACCTATGCGGAAAGCGAGTATCTGCCGTTGTTCCGCTTGAAGAACACGAACGGCAGCGTGACCTTGCCCGGTCAAGACGAAACGGGACTCATCGTGCCGACCACCAAAGAGCAACTGCAATACGCGCTTGCCAGCGTGGTGAAGGTGGAGATGGGCACCAGCCTCAGTATGAGCAAGTCGGTGGAAGCGCAAAAAGCACAGGCGGTGGCGTCCTATTCGCACATTCTCTATTCGTGTATGGGCGGCGGCTCTTATGAAGTGAGTTGCAAGGCCATCGACCTCAACAACAAAACCGATAAGAAGATCTTTGACGCGGTGGGCGAGGTGCTCGGCGTGAAGATCATCAACACCAAGGCGTCCTCCTTGAAAGGCGGCTTGCTCAACACGCAATACAGTGCGGCGACCGGCGGTAACACCTCATCCAGCGGGAAGGTGTGGGGCGGCAATTTGGCGCACGAAGTGAGCGTGCCCAGCCCGCACGATAACTACTTGATGGTGTGTAAATACGGTACGGCGAAGCTGATTGATATCTACGTGAGCCAAAAAGTGTTCACGCGCGAAGAACTGTACAACGCCATTAAGGAGTGGGTGGGCGACAAAGGCACCATTCCCGACGAAGTGTTTGCGGCGGTGGAAGGCAAGTTGCCGCTGTATGCCGAAACGTATGACGGCGACGGTACGGCGGGTCAGGGCGACGCGTGGAACGCGGTGTACAAGACCAACTTCTACTACCTGACCAAAGACGGAAAGCAGGTCAACATCACCGGTCATCGTATTCGCAGTGCGCTCGGCTTGCCCTCGCACGCCTTCCGCACCTCCTACGATGCGGCAACCGATAAGATCACCATCACCACCCAAGGCTACGGCCACGGCGTGGGGCTTAGTCAGATGGGCGCCATCGGCTACGCCAACGAGGATGGATGGACCTACCTGCAGATCCTCAAACACTACTATTCCATCACCGATTCGAGCAGCCACCAAGTGGTGGCACCGCAGTGGTGATACGCCCTCTATATATACCTTATTATATAAGGGGCGAAAAACCACAAGATGTGGGTGAAACGTGAAGTGAAACCCGATATGTAGAAAGCGCCCTCCGATCCGCCCAAAGCGCGGGTTGGAGGGCGTAAAAAATTTTTCAAAAAATCGAAAAAAAGACTTGCAATTTATAAAGGCTTGTTGTATGATATATGGGCACGACTATGCGAAGTGGGCTAACTGCGCCCATTTTCCGGGTCGTGCACGACTGCACGATATGCGATGACGCGGGAGGTTGCGGCTTGAAAACAGCCGGTTTTTCCGCTGAGTATGTCCGATTTCAAACCGGGCGACAAGGTATAAGATGTAAGTTTAGAGAGTCCCGCCGGGCGAGGGTTGCACTCGCACGGAGACTTGCGTGGGGGCACTCTGCGCTCTTTACAAGACGCTTACAACTGCACCGGACGCTTGGACCCAAACGAGCGGCCGGTTTAAAAAAGGGCCGGGATGAAACACCCGGCACAGTGTGCAGTTTTGGCGTCGCCCGCCAACTAAAAATAACAAGGAGGCGTTTTTCAGTGGCAGTCAAAGAAAAAATCAGAATTCGCATCAAGGGATACGATCATCAATTGGTGGACCAATCCGCCGAGAAGATCGTGGAGACCGCTCGCCGTACCGGCGCTCGCGTTTCCGGGCCTGTCCCGCTGCCGACAGAGAAAGAGGTCGTGACCATTCTCCGCGCGGTGCACAAGTACAAGGATTCTCGTGAACAATCCGAATCCCGCACCCACAAGAGACTCATCGACATTCTCCGTCCGTCCAACAAAACGGTTGAAGCCCTGATGGGGCTTGAACTCCCCGCCGGCGTGGAAATCGAAATCAAACTGTAATCACGGTTTGTTGATTTTCGCTGACGAGGTCATGTTTCCGGCGAAGAGTCGGGAACCAATAACCAAGGAGGTATATGACTATGCAAAAAGGCATCATCGGCAAGAAGGTCGGCATGACGCAGATCTTCGACGAAAAGGGCAATGCCATCGCGGTCACGGTTGTGGAAGCCGGCCCCTGCGTGGTTGTCCAAAAGAAGACCGAAGAGAACGACGGTTACACCGCGGTTCAACTCGGCTACGGCGACATGAAAGCTCACAAAGTGAACAAACCCATGAAGGGTCACTTTGACAAAGCGGACGTCGCTCCCAAAAAGACTCTCAGAGAGTTCCGCTTTGACGACTGCGACGCCTACAACGTGGGCGACATCGTGAAAGCAGACACCTTCGCCTGCGGCGATCAGGTGGATGTGACCGGTACCAGCAAAGGTAAAGGTTACGCCGGCGTTGTGAAACGTTGGAACCACGGTCGTTTGAAGGAGACCCACGGTACGGGCCCCGTTGCTCGTCACTCCGGTTCGCAGGGCGTTATCGACCCTGCCCGTGTCTTCAAAGGCATGAAGGCCGCCGGCCATCTCGGTGCTGAACGTGTTACCGTTCAAAACCTGACGGTCGTGAAGGTTGACGCGGAGAACAACTTGATCGCCATTCGCGGTGCCATCCCCGGCCCCAACGGCGGCCTCGTTCTCATCTCCGACTCCGTCAAGGCTTAAGGAAGGAGGATTTTGTAATGGCTACTGTATCGACTTATGATATGACCGGCAAGCAAACCGGTACGATGGAACTCAGCGATGCCGTGTTCGGCATCACCCCCAACGCCACCGTGCTGCACAGCGCCGTTGTCAACTATCTGGCTAACCAACGCCAAGGTACTCAATCCACCCTCACCCGCGCCGAAGTGCGTGGCGGTGGTAAGAAGCCTTGGAGACAAAAGGGTACCGGTCACGCCCGTCAAGGTTCGACCCGTGCTCCCCAATGGACCCACGGCGGTATCGCCCTCGGCCCGAAACCCCGCAGCTACTCCTACGTGCTGCCCAAGAAGGTTCGTCGCCTGGCTCTCAAATCGGCTTTCTCCTCCAAGGTGCTCGCCGGTGAGATGATGGTGCTCGACGCCCTCGCTATGGACGAGATCAAAACCAAGACTGTTGCCACCATGCTCGGTGCGTTGAGCGCCGGCAAGAAGGTCCTCATCGTCCTTCCGGAAGTGGACAACACCGTGATCCGCTCCGCCCGCAACATCCCCGGTGTGAAGACCGCGCAGGTCAACACCCTCAACGTGTACGACGTTCTCAACTGCGATACCTTCATCGTGTTGAAAGACGCCGTTGCCAAACTCGAGGAGGTGTACGCATAATGAACGCTCGCGACATTATTTTGGCGCCTGTCATCACCGAAAAAGCGGTGAGCATGCTCCCCGAAAAGAAGTACACCTTCCGTGTGGCTGACAAAGCCAACAAAATTGAGATCGCCAAAGCGGTGGAAGAGATCTTCGGTGTGAAAGTTGCCAAGGTCAACACCATCAGCATGAAAGGCCATCTGCGCCGCATGGGTCGTAACGAAGGTTACACTTCCGATTGGAAGAAAGCCATCGTCACCCTGAAACCCGACTCCAAGACCATCGAGTTCTTCGACGGTATGTTCTAATCGGAGTAACGACAAGGTCAAGGCAACGTATGGGACACCCCGTCGTATGACGGAAGCGGCCGTGTCCCGCAAAGCCAAGAAATAGGAGAGTGAATCGGAATGCCTACTAAATTGTATAAACCGACCACCCCGGGTCGCCGCAATATGTCCGTTATGGATTACAGCGTGCTGTCCAAGGTGGAGCCGGAGAAGAGCCTGTTGGCTCCTCTGAGCAAAAAGTCCGGCCGTAACAGCTACGGCCGCATCACCGTTCGCCATCGCGGCGGCGGTAACCGCCGTAAGTACCGCATCATCGACTTCAAGCGTAACAAAGTGGATATGAACGCCACCGTGTTGACCCTTGAATACGATCCCAACCGCAGCGCCTTCATCGCGCTGGTGCAGTACGAAGACGGTGAGAAGCGCTACATCGTGGCGCCCCAAGGCCTCTCGGTCGGCGATGTCATCACCGCCGGTGCCGCGTCGGATATCAAACCCGGCAACGCGCTTCCGATGGCCAATATCCCCACCGGTACCTTTATCCACAACGTGGAGCTTTACCCCGGCAAAGGCGCTCAGCTCGCCCGTGCTGCCGGCGTGATGGCTCAGCTGGTTGGTAAAGAAAACAACATGGCGATGGTTCGTTTGCCTTCCGGCGAGATGCGCAACATCCCGCTCAACTGCATGGCCACCATCGGTCAAGTCGGCAACATCGAGCACGAAAACGTGAAGATCGGTAAAGCCGGCCGTAAACGCCACATGGGTTGGCGTCCCACCGTCCGCGGTTCGGTTATGAACCCCTGCGATCACCCGCACGGTGGTGGTGAAGGTAAATCCCCCATCGGTCGTCCCGGCCCTGTTACCCCCTGGGGTAAACCGGCTCTGGGTTACAAGACCCGTAAGACCCACAAGGCCTCCGATAAGTTTATCGTGAAGCGCCGCAACGGCAAGTAAGCGAAAGGAGATTCATCATTTATGGGTAGAAGCGTAAAGAAGGGTCCTTTCGTACAGCCTGTGCTGTTGAAACGGATTCAAGAAATGAACAATGCCGGTGAGAAACGCATTCTCAAGACGTGGAGCCGTTCCTCCACGATCTTCCCGGATTTTGTCGGTCACACCATTGCGGTGCATGACGGACGCAAACATGTGCCGGTGTACGTCACCGAGGACATGGTCGGTCACAAACTGGGCGAATTTGCCCCGACTCGTACGTTCCGCGGTCACGTCGGTTCCAAGAGTTCGAAATAAGCGGTTGAAAGGAGAGTAACGTCATGGAAGCAAGGGCGCAAGTAACACACGTCCGTATGTCCCCTCGCAAAGTCAAAATCGTTCTCGACCTCATCCGCAACAAACCGGTTGATGTCGCTATTGCGATTGCACACAACATTCCCAAGGCCGCCGGCGAGCCGGTGGAAAAGCTGCTCAAGTCGGCTTTGGCCAACGCGGAAAACAACTTCAATATGGATAAAGCCAACTTGGTTGTTTCCGAATGTTTCGTATGCCCCGGCCCCATTCTCAAGCGTATTCGTCCGAGAGCCCAGGGTCGTGCGTTCCGCATCAATAAGAGAACTTCACACATCACCCTTGTGCTCAAGGAAAAGGAATAAGCGAAGGAGGAGGAGAATTATGGGACAGAAAGTCAATCCCCACGGCCTGCGTGTCGGCGTCATTAAGGATTGGGATTCCCGTTGGTTTGCGAAGAAAAACCAAATCGGTGATACCCTGGTATCGGACTACAATCTGCGTACCTACCTGAAAAAGACCCTGTACGCCGCCGGTGTTGCGAAGATCGAGATCGAACGCGACGCTACGCGTGTCCGTGTGAACATTCACTGTGCGAAGCCCGGTATCGTCATCGGTAAGGGCGGCGCCGAAATCGAAAAACTGCGTTTGACCTGTGAGAAAATGCTGGGCAAAGCGACGCTGCTCAACATCGTGGAGATCAAAACTCCCGACGTGAACGCGCAACTCGTTGCCGAAAGCATTGCGCAACAGCTCGAAAAACGTATTTCCTTCCGTCGTGCGATGAAGCAGGCCATCGGCCGTGCGATGAAACTCGGCGCGAAAGGTATCAAAACCCAAGTTTCCGGCCGTTTGGGCGGTGCGGAAATCGCTCGTACCGAGCAATACCACGAGGGCACCATCCCGCTGCAGACCCTGCGCGCTGACATCGACTACGGTTTCGCCGAGGCGAACACCACCTACGGTCGTATCGGTGTGAAAACCTGGATCTACCGCGGTGAAGTCCTCTCCGGTACTGCGAAGCCCCGTCGGGAAGGAGGCCGCAAATAATGCTGTTACCTAAAAGAGTAAAGTACCGCCGTGTACAAAGAGGCCGCCTCACCGGTAAGGCCCTTCGCGGCAACACCGTGACCTACGGTGATTTCGGTCTGCAGGCTACCGAGCCGGCGTGGATCACCTCCCGTCAGATCGAAGCCGCTCGTATCGCCATGACCCGTTACATCAAACGTGGCGGTCAAGTGTGGATCAAAATTTTCCCCGATAAGCCGATCACCGAGAAACCGGCCGAAACTCGAATGGGTTCCGGTAAAGGTTCTCCGGAATATTGGGTAGCCGTCGTGAAACCCGGCCGCGTGATGTTTGAGATCAAAGGCGTGGCCGAGGATGTTGCTCGCGAGGCTATGAGACTTGCAGCCAACAAGCTGCCCATCAAATGCAAATTCGTTTGCAAGGAAGAAACGGATGGTGAGCAGAAATGAAGTCCAGTGAGTTGACGAAAATCAGAGAACTGAATGAAACTGAGTTGGAAAAACGGCTCGCGGACCTCAAGGAAGAGCTGTTCAACCTCAGATTCCAACACGCGATCAATCAGTTGGAAAATCCGATGCGTCTGAAAGCCGTTAAAAAAGAGATCGCCATTGTGAAAACCATTATGCGCGAGAACGAGCTTAAGAACGGCGCAGAGGCGTAACGGAAGGAGGAAACATTGTGAGCGAACGGAATCTTAGAAAAGTTCGGACCGGCATGGTCGTCAGTGACAAGATGGACAAAACCATCGTCGTCGCGATCGAAGACAATGTCCGTCATCCGCTTTACAAAAAAATTGTTAAGCACACCATTAAGCTGAAAGCCCACGATGAGAACAACGAGTGCCGCGTCGGCGACCGCGTGGAAGTCATGGAGACTCGCCCGCTGTCCAAAGACAAACGTTGGCGCTTGACCAGAATCATCGAGAAGGCGAAATAAGTCGGTAATCCCGAAAGGAGGAAACATCTGTGGTACAACAACAGACCTACCTCAAAGTTGCCGACAACACCGGCGCGAAAGAGCTTATGTGCATTCGCGTCCTCGGTGGTTCCGGCCGGAGGTATGCAAATATCGGCGACGTTGTGGTGGCTTCCGTTAAGAAAGCAGCACCCGGCGGCGTTGTAAAAAAAGGCGATGTGGTCAAAGCCGTCATCGTCCGTTCCGTGAGAGGCGTTCGTCGTGAGGACGGTACCTACATCCGTTTCGACGAAAATGCCGCTGTCATCATCCGCGATGACAAAAACCCCAGAGGTACCCGTATTTTTGGGCCTGTGGCGCGTGAGTTGAGAGAGAAAGATTACCTCAAGATCCTCAGCCTCGCTCCCGAAGTGCTGTGATGGGAGGTACGCGAAATGAATAAACTTCATGTAAAAAAGGGCGATACCGTCCTCATTCTCAGCGGCGATGATCGTGGCAGCAAGGGCAAAGTCCTGGAAGTCAGCCCCAAAGAGGGTAAGGTCATCGTGGAAGGCCTGAATATGGTCAAAAAACACGTGAAACCCCGCAAAATGGGCGAAAACGGCGGCATTGTCGAAGCCGAAGGCGCTTTGTATGCCGATAAAGTGCAAGTGGTTTGCCCCGCTTGCAAAAAGCCCACCCGCGTGGCGCACAAGAAAACTGCCGACGATAACGGCAAAGAACGCTCGGTTCGCATTTGTAAAAAATGCGGCGAAGCACTGTAAGGAGGCGTGAGCGAATATGGCAAGAATGAAAGATTTTTATAAAAGCGATGTCGCTCCGGCTCTGATGAAGAAATTCGGCTACAAGAGCGTCATGCAAATTCCGAAGCTGGATAAGATCGTCATCAACGTGGGTTGCGGCGAAGCCCGTGACAACGCGAAGGTGATCGACGCTATCTGCATCGATTTGGCCGCTATCACCGGTCAAAAAGCTGTGGTTTGCAAAGCGAAGAAATCCGTTGCAAACTTCAAATTGCGTGAAGGTATGAACATCGGTGCGAAAGTCACCCTCCGTGGCGACCGTATGTACGAGTTCCTGGATCGCTTGTTTAACGTGGCTCTGCCCCGCGTTCGTGACTTCCGCGGTATCAACGCCAACTCGTTTGACGGCCGTGGTAACTACAGCATGGGTCTGAAAGAGCAACTCATCTTCCCCGAGATCGAGTATGACAAGATCGACAAAGTCCGCGGCATGGACATCTGCTTTGTCACCACCGCGAACACCGACGAAGAAGCGCGCGAGCTGCTCACCTTGATGGGCGCTCCGTTTGCGAAGTAAGGAGGGAAAACGTCATGGCAAAAACGTCAATGAAAGTGAAACAACAACGTACGCCGAAGTTTTCCACCCAAGCGTACAATCGTTGCAAGATCTGCGGTCGTCCTCATGCGTATCTGCGCAAATACGGCATCTGCCGTATCTGCTTCCGTGAGCTCGCTTACAAAGGCGAGATCCCCGGTGTGAAGAAGGCCAGTTGGTAATAGCTAAAAGGAGGTAGAGGTTATGCAAATCACCGATACAATCGCCGATATGCTGACCAGAATCCGCAACGCGAGTTCTGCCAAGCATGAGACGGTGGATATCCCCGCTTCCAACATGAAGAAGGCTATTGCCCAGATTCTTGTTGACGAGGGATACATCAAAAACTATCAAGTCATCGAAGATGGCAAACAAGGTATCTTGCGCGTGGCGCTCAAATATAACGGTGCGTCCAAAACTCCCGTTATCTTGGGCATTCGCCGCGTTTCCAAACCCGGTTTGCGCATCTATTCCAGCAGTGAGGACATGCCGAAGGTCATGAAAGGCATCGGCACCGCCATCGTGTCTACGTCGAAAGGCGTTATGACCGATAAACAAGCCCGCAAAGAAAACGTGGGCGGCGAAGTCCTGGCATTCGTGTGGTAAGGGGGAGAAGAAAATGTCGAGAATTGGACGCAAACCCATTGCCATCCCCGCCGGTGTGGAATTTAAATTCGAAAACGGCGTGGCGACTGCGAAAGGTCCCAAAGGCACCTTGACGCAAAAAATTCATCCGAACATGACGGTGACCGTGGAGAACAACGAGATCCTTGTGACCCGTCCCAACGATGAGAAAGAAAATCGCTCGTTGCACGGTCTCAGCCGTACGCTTCTCAACAACATGATCGAAGGCGTTTCCAAAGGCTTCTCCAAGGAGCTCGAAGTGAACGGCGTCGGTTACCGTGTTGCGAAACAAGGCAAAGACCTCGTGATGAACCTCGGCTTCAGCCATCAAGTGTTCATGAGCGAGATCGACGGCATCACCATTGACGTGCCGTCCCCCAACAAAATCATCATCAGCGGTCCCGACAAGCAATTGGTTGGCCAATTTGCTGCCGAAGTCCGCGAGAAACGTCCGCCCGAGCCGTATAAGGGCAAGGGTATCAAGTATTCCACCGAGCATATCCGCCGCAAGGAAGGTAAGACCGGTGCGAAGGGTAAGAAGTAAGAAGGAGTGTGAAATCGTATGGTGAGCAAAAAAGATAGCAACCAAGCTCGGTTGCACCGCCACCTCCGTGTGCGCGGCAAGATTTCCGGCACTGCCGAATGCCCCCGTTTGAACGTGTTCCGCTCCCTCAATCACATCTATGCCCAAATCATTGATGATGTTAAGGGAGTCACCTTGGTGGCCGCTTCCAGCACCGAAAAAGACTTCGGTATGAACGGTGGCAACAAGGAAGCCGCCCGCAAGGTCGGCGCTCTGATCGCTGAACGCGCTCTCAAAAACGGCATTGAAAACGTCGTGTTTGACAGAGGCGGTTACATTTACCACGGCCGTGTTCAGGAATTGGCCGAAGGCGCCCGTGAGGGCGGCCTCAAGTTCTAAGGAAAGGGAGGAAATTACTTTGGCCAGAAGAGAAGTTATCGAAAGCGAATACAAAGAAACCGTGGTTGCCATCAACCGCGTCAGCAAAACGGTCAAGGGCGGTCGCGTGATGAAATTCGCCGCTCTCGTCGTTGTGGGCGATGGCAAAGGCACCGTGGGCTTCGGTACCGGCAAAGCCGGTGAAGTTCCGGACGCTATCCGCAAAGGCATTGAAGATGCCAAAAAGAACCTCGTTAAGATCTCCCTGAAGGGTTCCACGATCCCTCACGAGGTGATCGGCGCTTTCGGCGCGGGCCGCGTGTTGCTGAAACCCGCTGCTCCCGGTACCGGTATCATCGCCGGCGGTACGGTTCGTGCCGTCGCGGAAGCCGCCGGTATCAAAGATATCCGTGCGAAAGCGTTGCGTTCCAACAACCCCTACAACGTTGTGAGTGCGACGATGGAAGGCCTTAAGAGCCTTCGTACCGCCGATGAGGCGGCTGCTGTCCGCGGCAAAACTGCCAAGGAAATTTTAGGTTAACAGGAGGGCATGGAAATGGCGAAAAAGGCAGCAACCGTTACCATCAAGCTGACCCGCAGCTTGATCGGTTCGAAAAAAGATCAAATTGCCACTGCCAATTCTTTGGGTCTGCGCAAGATCGGCGACACCACGTGCCAACCTGACAACGCAGCCACCAAAGGCAAGGTAAACAAGATCATCCACCTCGTTGAGGTAACCGAAGCTTAACCCAATTGAGCAAGGAGGTGCGACCATTATGAAGTTACACGAACTTTCTCCCGCTCCCGGTTCCGTTCGGGACGTGAAGAGAATCGGCAGAGGTCACGGTTCCGGTCAGGGTAAAACCGCCGGTAAGGGCCACAAAGGTCAAAAAGCCCGTGCCGGTCGCGGTATGCGCGCCGGTTTTGAAGGCGGCCAAATGCCTCTGCACAGACGAATCCCGAAACGTGGTTTCGTCAACAATTTTGCAACTATCTATGCCACGGTGAATGTCGCGGCTCTCAACGCGTTTGAAGATGGCGCTGTTGTAGACGTCGAGGCGATGAAAAACGCCGGTTTGGTAAAGAAAACCTTTGACGGTGTCAAAATTCTGGCCAACGGTACGCTGACCAAGAAACTGACCGTGAAGGCTGCGGCCTATTCTGAAGCGGCTAAGGCGAAGATCGAAGCTGCCGGTGGAAAGGCCGAGGTGATCTAACGTGTTTGAGACTTTACGTAATGCATGGAAGATCGCGGATCTGCGCAAAAAGATCCTGTACACGCTGTTTATCGTGCTCATCTTCCGCATCGGCTCGGCCGTGACGGTTCCCTTCGTGGATTCCGCCGCGTTGGCCGCCGCTGTTGCCGGTCTTCAAGAAGGCACGAGCGGCCTCAACGTGATGTCCTACCTGAATATGATTTCGGGTGGCGGCTTCTCGCAAGCGAGTATTTTTGCGTTGTCCATCACCCCGTACATCAATGCCAGCATTATCATTCAGTTGCTGACGGTGGCCATCCCTCCGCTGGAGCGTTTGGCCAAAGAGGGCGAAGCCGGCCGTAAGGTTATCGGCAAGATCACCCGCTACTGCACTGTTGGTTTGGGCTTGATGCTCGGTATCGCCTACTACTTTATGATCCGAAACAAATACGAAGCCCTCGTGAAAGAAGCGCAAAACGGTTTTGACGCTTGGTTCGCGGCTGTGGTGATCGTGGCCTGCTTTGTGGCCGGTTCGGCGCTCATTATGTGGCTTGGCGAACAAATCAACGAAAAAGGCATCGGCAATGGTATTTCCATTTTGTTGTTCGCCGGCATTTTGTCCGGACTTCCGAACGCTGCCACGATGCTGTGGAACCGCTTCTACACCTACGGTATTGCGATGCTCGGCAAAACGTCGGATGCGGTTTGGAATATGATCTTGGCGGTGCTCGTCATCATCTTCTTCCTCATCATCATCGCGTTCATCGTGTTTATGAGCAACGCCGAACGCCGTATCCCGGTGCAATACGCCAAACGTGTGGTGGGCCGTAAAATGTACGGTGGCCAAAACACGTTTATCCCGATCAAAGTCAATATGTCCGGCGTGATGCCCATCATCTTGGCTTCCTCGATCGTGTCGTTGCCCTCGATTCTGGCTTCGTTCTTCCGTTGGGAAAACAACTGGTTCCTCAACGCGTTCAGCCCCAGTAGTTGGGTATACATCATTGTATACTTCTTTATGATCATCGGCTTCTCGTACTTCTACGTGACCATTCAATATAATCCCACGGAAATGGCGAACAACCTTCGTCAAAACTCCGGTGCGATTCCCGGCTACCGTCCGGGCAAACCCACCTCGGATTATATCAAACGCGTGTTGAACAAGGTGACGTTGATCGGCGCTCTCTTCCTGGGCCTTATCGCCCTGTTCCCCAGTGTCTTCGGTAAATTTACCGGTTTCTATGAGTTGATTCTGGGTGGTACTTCGATTATGATCGTGGTCGGCGTTGCGCTGGAAACCATGCAACAGATCGAAAGCCAAATGATGATGCGCCACTACAAAGGCTTCTTGGGTTAAACAACATAAAGCTCGGTCGGCAGGCGCTTGCCGCCTGCCGACCAAGGGCTTTCTTCTTTGAAAGTGAGGTTTATCTTATGAAGCTGATCTTTTTAGGTGCTCCTGGTGCCGGCAAAGGCACGCAGGCGGAGATCGTCAGCGAGCATCTGAATATTCCCACTATTTCCACGGGTAACATTATCCGTGAAGCGCTGAAAAGCGGCACGGAAATGGGCCTGAAAGCCAAAGAGTATATCGAATCCGGCAAGCTGGTTCCGGACGAAGTGGTGATTGGTATCATCCAAGACCGACTCGCCGAAGCCGATTGTGCAAATGGTTTCATTCTCGACGGTTTTCCGCGTACCATTCCCCAAGCCGAGGCGCTTGACCGTATGGGCATCGTGATCGACCGCGTGATCGACATCGAAGTCGCGGACGACGTGATTGCCAGACGTGTATCGGGCCGCCGTGTATGCCCCGCTTGCGGCGCCTCCTACCACGTGGACTACAAAAAGCCCGCTGTGGACGGTGTGTGCGACAAGTGCGGCGACACCCTTGTTCAGCGCAAGGATGACCACCCCGACACCGTGAAAGAACGTTTGCAAGTGTATCACGACCAAACCGAGCCGCTGAAAGATTATTATGCGGCCGCCGGCAAATTGGTGATCGTGGAAGGCCAAGAGGAAGTGGCGGATACCACCAAACTGACCTTGGCTGCCGTCGAGGCATAATCCATGATCTGCGTGAAAAACAGCCGAGAGCTTGCCGCGATGCGACAAGCGTGTATCATCTCGGCGCGAGCGTTGCAACTCGGTGGGGAAGCTGTCGAACCCGGTGTGACCACCGCGGAGATCGACCGCATCATCCGCAAGTATATCGAGAGTCAAGGCGCCAAGCCTTCGTTTCTCGGATATGGCGGATACCCTGCCAGTGCGTGTATTTCGGTGAACGAAACCGTCATCCACGGCATACCGGACAAACGCGTGATCCGTGCGGGCGACATCGTCAGCATTGACGTGGGCGCGTATATAGGCGGATACCACGGCGATAACGCCGCCACTTTTGCGGCGGGGGACATCTCTCCCGAAGCGCAGGCCTTGCTTGACGCGACGCGCGAAAGCCTTTACGAAGGCATCGCACAAGCGACGGCGGGCAACCGTGTGGGCGATATCGGCGCGGCCGTACAACGGTATGTCGAGATGCGTGGTTACTCGGTCGTACGGCAATTTGTCGGCCACGGAGTAGGCACGAATCTGCACGAAGACCCCAGCGTCCCCAATTTCGGAACACCCGGCCGCGGTACGCGGTTGGTGCCCGGAATGACCTTAGCCATCGAACCGATGATCAATATGGGCGGATCGGAAGTCGAAATCCTGAAAGACGGATGGACGACGGTCACCAAAGACGGCAAGTTGTCGGCTCACTTTGAGCACACGATCGCCATCACGAGTGACGGCCCTGCCATACTGACCATACCGTGACAAAAGGGAGGAACCGAAATGTCCAAATCGGACGTTATCGAATTGGAAGGCGTCGTTGTTGAAGCCCTTCCGAACGCAACCTTTCAGGTGGAGCTTCCTAACGGACACCGCATCCTCGCGCATATTTCCGGAAAACTTCGTATGAACTTTATCCGTATTTTGCCGGGTGATAAGGTGACGGTGGAGATGTCCCCCTACGATTTGACCAAAGGTCGCATTACCTGGAGAACCAAGTAATTGTACGTAATGTAAGGAGGTATTTTCATGAAAGTCAGACCTTCTGTAAAGAAAATCTGCGAAAAATGCAAAGTTATCAAACGCAAGGGCCGTATTATGGTCATTTGCGAGAACCCCAAGCACAAGCAGCGTCAGGGCTGATCTTGACGAAGAAGCCGTGTATGCAACGGCAAAACCGAAAGGAAGGAATCTATTATGGCTCGTATAGCTGGTGTTGACCTGCCCAGAGATAAGCGTGTGGAGATCGGCCTGACCTATATTTTCGGCATCGGCCGCAAAACCGCTAACGACATTTTGGCAGGCACCAATGTTAATCCTGATACCCGTGTGCGCGATCTGACGGAAGACGAAGTGTCCCGTTTGCGTGAGTACATCGACCACAACTGTGTGGTGGAAGGTGACCTCCGCCGTAACGTGGCGTTTGATATCAAACGTTTGATTGAGATCGGCAGCTATCGCGGAACTCGTCATCGCAAAGGTCTCCCGGTTCGCGGTCAGCGTTCCAAGACCAATGCTCGTACCCGTAAAGGTCCCAAGAAGACCATCGCCAACAAGAAGAAGTAAGCAGGAGGGATAAGTAATGGCTGCTGCAAAAGCAACGAAAAAAGCCGCTCCCCGTCGTAGAGAGCGCAAGAATATTGAGCGTGGCGCCGCGCATATCCAGTCCACCTTCAATAACACCATCGTGACCATCACCGATACGCAAGGCAACGCTTTGTCTTGGGCCAGCGCCGGTGAGTTGGGTTTCCGCGGTTCGCGTAAATCCACTCCCTTTGCCGCGCAAACGGCCGCCGAGACCGCTGCCAAAGCGGCGATGGAACACGGTCTCAAAACCGTTGAAGTGTACGTGAAGGGCCCCGGCGCCGGCCGTGAAGCCGCGATCCGCGCTCTTCAAACCGCCGGCTTGGACGTGACCATGATCAAAGACGTTACGCCCGTGCCCCACAACGGATGCCGTCCTCCCAAGAGAAGACGCGTATAACAGAAAGCAGGAGGTGCAACCAACATGGCAAGATATACCGGTGCGGTGTGCAGACTTTGCCGCCGCGAAGGACAAAAATTGTTTTTGAAAGGTGAGCGTTGCTACACCGGAAAATGCGCACTTTCCCGTCGCGCTTATGCCCCCGGCCAACACGGCCAGGCGCGCAACAAGAAAGCGTCCGAGTACGGTAAACAGCTCCGTACCAAACAGTTCGCCAAACGTTACTATGGCGTTCTCGAAGGTCAATTCTATCACTACTATGAAATGGCTACCAAAATGCAAGGCGTGACCGGTGAAAACCTGCTCGGTCTTTTGGAGTCCCGTCTTGATAACGTGGTGTACCGTTTGGGCTTTGCCAGCTCCCGCGCGCAAGCTCGTCAAATGGTCACCCAAGGCCACTTCACCGTCAACGGCCGCAAGGTCAACATCCCCTCTTACCTCGTGAAAGCGGGTAACGTGGTGGCTGTGAAAGAAGCCAGCCGTTCGCTCGGCAGCGTGAAAGCGATCGTGGAAGCCACCGCTTCCCGTCCCACGCCGAAGTGGTTGGAACTCAATCGCGATGCGATGGAAGCCAAGATCGTGGCCTTCCCGGCGCGCGAGGACATCGATCTCCCGATCGAGGAAACCCTCATCGTCGAGTTGTACTCGAAATAATCCGCTATGCCCCTGCGGCATAAAACGAAAAGATCACGGATATCGCATACTCTGTGTGTGCGTATCGTCTATAATAAGGAGGGTTTTGAATGATAGAGATTGAAAAGCCCAGAATCGAGGCACTGGATCTCGCCGCCGACGGTACCTACGGCAAATTCGTCGTGGAACCCCTCGAGCGTGGATACGGCACGACCTTGGGTAACAGCCTGCGTCGTGTTCTCCTCTCCTCTCTGCCCGGTGTGGCGGTCACCTCGGTGAAGATCGACGGTGTCCTGCACGAGTTCTCCACGGTGGAGGGCGTAAAGGAAGACGTTACCGAGATCGTTCTTAACATTAAGAGCTTGGTCCTCAAGATCAACGGCGACGGTCCCAAGACCGTTTACATCGAAGCCGAAGGTCCCTGTGAAGTGACCGCCGCTTCCATCAAATGCGACAGCGAAGTGGAAATTCTTCAACCCGACACGCACATCGCCACGTTGGGCGACGGCGGCCGTCTGTTTATGGAGATCACGTTGGACAAAGGCCGTGGCTACGTGCCGGCCGAACGCAACAAGCAATTGATGAAACCCATCATCGGTGTGATTCCGGTGGACTCCATCTACACCCCCGTGGTGAAGGTGAACTACACCGTCAGCAACACCCGTGTGGGTCAGATCACCGACTACGATAAACTCGCGCTGGAAGTGTGGACCAACGGTACCATCTCCGCGCAAGAAGCGGTGTCTCTCGCCGCCAAGATCGTGACCGATCACCTGCAATTGTTTGTGGATCTGTCCGGTGATGCGTACAGCATGGGCACCGTGATGGTGAAGAAGGACGACGATGGCAAACAAAAGGCGCTCGAAATGACCATTGAAGAATTGGATCTTTCGGTGCGTTCCTTCAACTGCCTCAAACGCGCCGGCATCAACAACGTCGAAGACTTGATCAACAAGACCGAAGACGATATGATGAAAGTGCGCAATCTCGGCCGCAAATCGCTGGAAGAAGTTATCAACAAATTGGCGTCGTTGGGCTTTAGTCTGCGCGACGAAGAGGACTGAGTTTCAGTCCCTGATAGAATTCGGAAAAAGGAGTGAATTCACATGCCCGGAACCAGAAAACTCGGCAGACCCACCGCTTCGCGTTTGGCGATGCTGAGAGCTATGGTGACCTTCTTGCTTGAGAAGGGCCGCATTGAAACCACCGTTACCCGCGCGAAAGAAGTGCGTGCGATGACGGAAAAGATGATCACCATCGCCAAAGATCCCTCTTTGGCGAGCAAACGTAAGGTTATGGCGTTCGTGACCAAAGAAGCCGTTACCAAAAAGTTGTTTGATGAGATCGCCCCGAAATACGCGGAGCGCAACGGCGGTTACACCCGCATCATCAAAACCGGCGCTCGCCGCGGCGACGCTGCCGAAATGGCCATCATCGAATTGGTCTAAGTGTTATAAAAAGAAGCACCGTCTGCGGACGGTGCTCTTTTTTTGTCTTGTAGCACAATGGCGGTGGATTCGTAGGGGAGGCGTTCCGCCTCCCGTTACGATGTCACACCAACCTCATCATAAAATTGTAGGGATGACATCCACGTCGTCCCGTTTTGGTGTTTCACGCGGTTGGGGAGCTGTTTTTTATTTGTGATCCCTGCGAATGCAGAAAACGGAAAATGTGAAAAAGGGGCACTTGACAGAGACTTGTCTATTGTGCTAGACTATATATAGGCACTTGCCGAAAACTGTTTTGGAAAGGACGAGATCGCGTGAAAACAACTTACTTGAAGACGATGACGAAATCGAAAAAAATGGCCGCTTGGGTGGTAATACTTCTGTTGTTGGCAAGTACCGTGATGGTGGTGTGCTTTTTCGGTAATCGTCCTTTAAAAACCGACGAACAGAAATTTTTGGCGGTGCTGAATAACGAAAAATTTTTCATTGACGAAACCGATAACTATACCTATTTGAAAAGCTACAAACCTTTTAAGGAGAGCGGCGCTGTGGTAACGCAGTACGGCTGTGTGGATTTTGACGGCGACGGGCAGGATGAATGGGTGGTTGCCGCTACTCGCGAGGGAAATATTGAGGGATATTTGCTGCTCCGTATGCACGAAAATTTGGTATATGGCTATACGTTTTGGCCGCGTGAGATGCAAAATTTGAAAGCGGACGGCACGTTTCAAGGGAGCGGCGGTGCCGCCATTCAGGAGTACTGTACCCTGTCCTTTTTAAACGAACACGAGATCATCACGGAACGCGCGTATGCGGACGATATTACGGATGAATACCGCTTAGACGGCAAGCCTGCCACGGCCGAAGCCGTGAATGCTTACGTTGACGAGTTTAACCGTAAACCAAACGTGCAATGGACACCGTATACCGCCAACACGGACGACGATGCTTTCCTTGCCGCGACCACCGATGGATGTTTGCGCATTGAGGTGACGGCAGACGAAAATGCGGTGGCCTCCTTGACGGTGACCGATCAAAAAACGAAAAAACCGATACAGGAGATAACGCTTGACGAAAACGAGCGATTTGCCGACAGCGAACTATACGTTGCCGATGTGAATTTTGATGGCGAAGAGGACCTCGTTATCCCGAAATCGCGCACCGCCTATGCCAGATATGCGATGGCGTATGTGTGGGATCCCGACGAGAAAGAGTTCGTGCGGGCGCCTACCTTTGAAACCATCCCTAACGCGGCGATGGATATCACCAACAGGGTGATCGTGTCCTTGGTATCGGGCGACAAAAGCACGACCTACCGAATTGCTGCGTTTGACTCCGCGGCGGGTGATTTTTACGTGCAACGGCAGTTGTCGTATTACCTTGACGGGGAGCGTATGATGTACCAAGAAACGGCTTTGCAAAACGGGGCGATGCACACGGTGACCGAATTTACAAAGGCGGTTACCGACGACGATTTCTACAAAATGGATCCCGAATTGCGCAGCTATTACTGTGACGATCCCGACTGGTTACTTGCCTTGCGTCCGTGGAAAGATACGGTGATCCGGACGGAAGGTATGCTTGACTCGCAAGCGTTGTATCGGTAGTTTTTGGACGGTGTGACGTATCCTGCGTATTATGAAGTGAACGGGGAAGAAGTGTCACAGGAAATCTACCGCGAAACAACCGCGCCGTATCACCAACTCAAGTCGGATAAGATTGAGTGGATAAGGCGACGCTGCCGAAATGGCCATCATCGAATTGGTCTAAGTGTTATAAAAAGAGCACCGTCTGCGGACGGTGCTCTTTTTTATGTGTTGCACAAGATTGCGAGGAGATGGGGACGGGTCGATGTGAGCATCGACCCCTACGGGGTTGCAAGAAGATTGTGGGAAATGATGAAAACGGACCGTCCGGGAGGCCGGTCCCTACGGGGGTGCAACAATCTTGTGGGTGGGGGCGAACGGTTGACAAAGAGGACGCGAGTGAATTATAATGAGAGGTAGCGAGCAAATCGACGATCAAGGAGTGTGCAGAATGAAAAAACTGTTGCTGACGATGGCGATGGCGACGCTGTTGTGTGCGGTGTTGCTGTTTGGCGCAAACGCACAAGAGAACGCGGCAGATGCATTGGCTTACACCATTGAAAACGGCGAGGTTACCATCACCGATTGGGTGTACGACGGCGGTTGGTACTACCTCGACGCAAACGGCTATATGGTGACCGGCACCCGTACCATCCAGGGTATCAACTACACGTTTAAAGCCAACGGCTTATTGGTCGAGTAATACGCTGTGCGAGAAAAGGTGACGGATATGAAACGAATCGCGGTTATGTTGTTGACGGTGTTGGTCTTATGGGGGGTGACGCTGCCTGCCTCGGCGGCAGAGTTGACGCTTCCCACCGTGGAAAACGAAGGGAACTCCTACTATCAAGTGGGCAGCAAAGAGGACTATTTCAAAGCGGCACGCTACCTGATTGAGAATCGGTTGGAAGAGGTGCCCGTGTTTATCGATGCGACCACGTTCACGGAGTTTAAGAGCGATCGCGCCTGGTTTAACAACGTGACGAACTTTGATTACCAGAATGAGAAGTTGTATTATACCTATGTGCAATATTCCACCAATAGCGTGTGGATGAGTGCAAACGATTACCCCGAGGGCGACTTGATATACGGCAGCGTGCGTGCGCGGTATTTCGATACGGACGAGGAATTGGCCAAAGCGGACGCGATGTTGGATGCGGAATTGGCAAAGATCAGCGAGTATTCCAAAATCGAGAAGATCCGTTACGTGGCGGAGTTTATCTGCCGCACGGTGGATGCGGGTTCACAGAAAATGCCCGGCGGCGGATACGATGCCATCAACGGTGTGTACGACCTGTTGACGGGGGTGCGCACCAACACGGTGTGTTCGTCCTTTACGTATTTGTTCCAACGCTTTATGGAACGCGCAGGATATCCGTCCTACATTGCCACCGGCACCGGCGTTTGCCACGCGTGGAACGTGGTGGAGTTGGACGGTATTTGGTACGGTGTGGATTGCACCTATGCCGATAACGGAACGGCGATGAACGAAGCCTACTTTTTGATGGGGATGGACCGTATGAGCGGGTATATTCTCCCAACCGACACCCAAAGCGTGTTCACCGAAATGGAGCAGGAACTCGGTTGCCGTTTTGCGAAAGTTGCCTATGGCAAAGAGGCGACCACCACGAAGGCGACGACCACCACGACCGCCGCGGCGACCACCAAAACGAGCACAACCACCAAAGCGGCGACAACAACCACCGTCAAAGCGACCGCCGCCACCACGACCGCTACGACAACGGTCGACACAACCACGACGACCGCGACGACGATGACGAGCGAGGTGCCGACCGCCACGACCACGGAAACGACGGTTACCACCACGCGCCCCGCGACCGACGATGCGTCGGCACCGAACAACGGATGGATCCCATGGACGGCGGCAGGTGTGGTGCTGTGCGGCGGCGGTGCGGCAGCAGGACTGTTTTTGTTTAAAAAGAAATAACCACGAATCATAATCCCTCACGTATGTGGGGGATTATTGCGTTGTGACGTGATTGTAAAAGAAAGACTTGACAAGGAGAGGCGAATGTAATAGAATTAAAACAGAATCTAACGCTGTAGAAATGGTGGGTGTTTATGCGTGTACACCGACACAAAAAGGCAAGGAGGAGTCGATATGAAAAGAATCGGAACGTTTGTGACAATACTGCTTATCGTGCTGGCCGTGTTGCCGCTGAGCGGGTTTGAACTGCGAGCGACGGCGGGCGGCGTGACAGGGAATTGCACGTGGTCGACGGATGGGACGACGCTAACCATTTCGGGAAACGGTGCGATGAAAAACTACGATTATTATCACACCGTCCCATGGCCGAAAACGTGTTCTGCTCTGGTGATAGAAAACGGTGTGACACACATTGGCGATTATGCGTTCGACGGTATGAACCGAATCACCTCCGTGACGTTACCCGACAGCGTGAAAACGATTGGGGATACCGCCTTTGGGCATTGTACGCAACTCACCGCGGTGGATATGGGATCGGTGACCGAAATTGGCGGGGCGGCGTTCCAATGGTGCGAATCGTTGAGGAGTGTCACCATTCCCGATACCGTAACGGTGATGGGAGATGCGACATTTTATTGTTGTGATAACCTGCAATATGTAATGCTTTCCCAAAACCTGACAACCATTCCCCATCAGGCATTTACGTTTACCGCCCTGCAACAGATAGCGCTTCCCGCCAAGGTGCGGGTAATTCAACAATCGGCGTTCAGCGGGACACCGCTGTCAAGCATTGTCATCCCGAAAGGGACAACGTCGATTGCGCCCGGTGCGTTCAGCGGTTGTGCAAATTTAACAGCTTTTACGTTGGAAGAAGGACACTATACATACTGTGTGCAGGACGGAGTGTTGTTTACGCGCAACAAGAGAACGCTGATGGCATTTCCGGCCGGCAAGGCGGGCGCGTATACGGTGCCGGACGGGGTGAGAAGCATTGCCGCATACGCATTTGCATCGGCGAATGCCTTAACAGCCATAACGTTTCCCGACACGGTGACCGACATCGGCGAAGCCGCGTTTATCAATTGTAACATTACCGAAATTACGTTGCCACCGAGACTGACCGTGGTACAGCCCAATGTGTTTTCTTCCACCGCGATCCAACGCGTCGACATTCCCGAGGGGGTGACGACCATCGGTCTCGGCGCCTTTAAAGGATGCCTGTTGTTACGAGAAGTGAACCTCCCCTCGACCGTTACGAAGGTGGAACAATTGGCATTTGCCGGTTGCCGCCGACTGGTGTCGATCACGATGCCGAAAGAACTGAAAACCATTGAAGAGTCGGCATTTTTTCTCGCGCAGGATCTGCAAAACGTGTGGTACACGGGCACAGCGGTCAATCGCCGCACCCTGTCGATTGCCGCGAATAACGAGGGGCTAAAAAACGCGCAATGGCACTACAACGTGTGTGACGATGAGCACCAATTTCTATATGCATGTTCCGAGACCTGCCGCCATTGTTCATATACACGCCTTGACGTGACCTGGCACACGTATACCCATGCGTGTGATACGGACTGTGACGTGTGCGGCGGCAAGCGCGAGGTCAACAGTCATTTTCAAAATCCGTGGGATGCGGTTTGTTCCCGCTGTGGCGAAACGCGCGAAGTGACGTATACGGGTTGGGGTAGATATGCGCTGGATACAACATACTATCATAACGGCAAGATGATCCAAGACAGTTGGTATCGCGTGGACGGTGAGTGGTACTATTTTGACGCTGACGGCGCGATGTTGACCAATACCTGGGTGAAAGACAGCAAGGGCTGGTGTTATCTCAGCGGCTTGGGCTCGCTGTTGACCGAGGGATGGGCGCAGGACAGCGCCGGGTGGTGCTATGTGGGAAAAGACGGCTACATCCTGAAAGATTCGTGGATCAAATTTGGTCGGAATTGGTATTACGTGGATGCGAACGGCTATCGTGTGGCTAACCGATGGGTGAGAGACAGCGTTGGTTGGTGCTACATCGGTCACGACAGCAAAATGATGACCGAGGCATGGGCCAAGGACAGCGTTGGTTGGTGCTATCTGGGCGATGATGGCCATATCGTAAAACATACGTGGATTGAGGACGACGGCGAGTGGTATTTTGTGGATGCCGAGGGGTATATGCTTGCCAACACGTGGAAGCAAGACCGCAACGGATGGGTATACCTTGGATACAACGGCGCGATGGTGAAAAACAGTTGGGCGAAGGACAGCGTCGGATGGTGCTATTTGGATGAAACCGGGTATATCACGCCGCAAGGTTGGATCCACGACGGTAGCGAGTGGTATTACATTCGGTCTGACGGCTATATGGCGCACAATACGTGGGCGCGCGATGAATACGATTGGTATTACCTCGGCGCCGACGGCCGACGTCTGAAAGAGCGTTGGTTCCTATATGACGGTGCGTGGTATTACTTTGATGTTGAGGGGTATATGTTGATCGGTACGCACCTGATCGACGGTGACTGGTATACCTTTGCTGAGAACGGCGTGTTATGTTAACGCGCATGACACGAAAGGAGATATCGTATGAAAAAAGCAGCTGTTTTTATGACAGCCGTTATGCTGTTGTTTTCGCTTGTGTTGATGGGCAGTTTGCCGACAAGTGCCGAAGCGGTGTTGTTTGCCGGTGGTAGCGGCATAGAAAGCGATCCGTATTTGATTGAAACCAAAGAGCATCTTGACAATGTGCGCCGGGATTTGGGAGCACACTATCAACTGGTGGCCGACGTTGTGTTTACGGAAGAAGATTTCGCCGAAGGCGGTGCGTTTTATAACGACGGAATCGGTTGGGATCCGCTTGGCAATCGCTATGACGGAATGTTCACCGGCACGTTTGACGGAAACGGGTTTGCGATTGTGGGGCTTTGCGCCAACCGTGTGAATCATTATGCCGCTCCGCGCGTGGGGGTGTTTGGCTTTAATGCCGGCACCATTACGAATCTGGCGGTGGTAGGCGGCAGTTTGGTATCGACTTCCTACCGAGGGGAGTCTCGGGTTGGGGGCATTGCCGCCGAAAACAGGGGAACGATTGCCCGTTGCTATAATTCCGCAGCCCTGATGACCTCCCAATACGGTGGCGGTATCACCGGATATAACGCGGGGAGCATCACCGATTGCTATAACGTTGGCGATGTGCAAACGGAGAATCGTTACGAAACGTACGGTGGCGGTATTGCCGGTGGCAACAGCGGTACCGGTCGCATTGTTTCTTGCTACAATTTAGGAAACGTGCAAGGCACTTGGTCGGGCGGCCTTGTGGGCGACAACAGCGGTGCGGTAGAGTACGCTTATTATGCGGAAACCGAACAACGGGGGTGCAGCGTCGGAAGCGGATGGAAAGAGAGCGCCGACGTTGGTGTGCGTTGTTCGGCAGAGGCCTTGAAAACGAAAGCGACGTTTGCGGGGTTTGATTTTGAAACGGTTTGGGACATAGACACCGAAGCGGCATATCCCTTTCCGACACTCAAAACCGTGTTGCACGCGGCAGAAGCCTGTCCCGAAAACACCGACGAATTTGCAGGAGGAAACGGCAGCTTTTTTGCCCCGTATCGAATCGAAAACGCAACGCACTTACAAAACGTCCGCCTTTACCCGGATGCGTGTTTTGTCTTGACGAATGACGTGGTTTTCACCGCAGAAGATGCGCAACAATGGCAATCCCTCGGTTGGGCGGTGTACGGTGGAGAATGGCGAGCGTTTACCGGCATATTTGATGGTGACGGCTATACGATTTGTGGATTGACGACCAGTTTGTTCCACACCAACTATGGTGTTGTGAAAAATCTGGCGGTGGGAAATGCCACCGTTACGGATCGGGCAACGGTGATTTTGGACAACCACGGAACGTTATCCAATTGCTTGGGATTTTCGGATCTGTCGGTTACCATCAAGGATAATCTGAAAATAGGTGGATTGGTAGGCGCCAATTACGGCACCATCCAAAACTGTTTTTATCAAGGAGACGTCAATGCCGGCGGCAGCGGCTATCGCGTCTACGTGGGGGGGATTGCCGGAAGCAACGAGAGCGGCATTGTCGCAGGTAATGCGGGTGGCACCATCACGCGTTGCTATACCGTGGGAATGGTGATCTCCAACGAAACGGCGGGTGCTCTGGTTGGCCTGAACGAAGGTACACTCCAATATGTTTACGCGTATGAACGCACACCGATTTTGGTGGGTGAGGGTGTTAAGCAGGGGACAACGGCCACGCTTACACAGTTGCAATCACGCGCGTTCTTTTCGGGATTTGATTTTAACGGGGTATGGGAGATCGATAAAGCGACGGATTATCCCGCCCCCACGTTACGGTCGGTACGCACCAAGGGATATGTGGCTCCTGAAAACACCACCGAGTTTGCAGGGGGTAATGGCGATTTGTTTCATCCGTTCTTGATCACCGAGAAACAACACATCGACAACATTGCCCGCCATGGCACGACGTATCAACACTTTAAGTTGGCAAGCGACGTGACCTACGATGAAACGAAAAGCGGGGCGGTGATCCCCTCGTTTAACGGGATTTTGGACGGCAACACCAAGACCATTCGCGGTTTGACCATCACAACGACGGCTACCAAAAAACAAATCGGTTTGATCGGTCAAAACACGGGGGTAATCAAAAACTTGAACTTGACTGACTGCACGTTAACGCTGACCGAAGCGGTCGAAAGTTCGGTGGGGACGCTGGTTGGCGCCAATAACGGAACGCTGTCCGGTGTGACTGTGGAAACGACCATCACCGTCCATAACGATAGTCGTTTAAAAAAGGCGAACATCGGCGGTATAGCGGGTGTATCCAATCGCCTTGACACCTGTAGCGCCGCCGGAACAATCACCGTGATTGGTAAAGACGCGGCATTTAACACAAACATCGGTGGTGTTGCGGGTACGACCATCGGGGTGTTGAACAACGTGGTCAACAAGGTCAATGTCACAATTGATCTTCAAAAAACTGACGCATCGACACGGCTGAACTGCGGTGGTCTTGCGGGATATTCGGCCGGGGCGAATGTGACAACTGTTCGCAACGAAGGGGATATTCGCGTGGATGGCGTTACTTTCGGCATCGCAAACCATTGGTTACGGCTGGGTGGCATCATCGGTGAACAAGGAAGCGGAACAGTCGCTTTCGCCGCCAACACCGGCACCGTCGCCGTCGATACCGTTACGGACGACATACTCGATTACCTGTCGGTTGGCGGCATCATCGGTGAATGTGACGGTGGCGGAACGGTGAAACAATCGGTTAACAACGGCAATTTGAACGTAGTGGCCTGCTACGGTGACTTGTTGGTGGGCGGCATTGCCGGTGCAACGAACGGCACGTTGGCGGATTGTTATAACACCGGTAATGTGGTGAGTGAAGAAGTGTTGAGTCAAGACAACTCGGCCTTTGCGGTGGGGATTCTCGGATATGCCAGACCGAAAGGTTCCGTTTCTCGGTGTTATAACGTGGGAAGTCTGACAGGTGGACGGGTTGCCGGTATTACCGGTTATGCGTATGACAGCACCTATCAGCACAACTATTATCTCAACAATGTCAACCGCGGTGCTGCAAACGGCAGCTCGAGCAACATGTACGCGCGCACGGCCGAGCAACTCACCGCAACGGCTCAACTTTCCGGATTTAATTTTTATGCGGTGTGGGAAATCAATGCCGTGGACGGGTATCACTATCCCACGCTGCGAAACGTCCCCCATGTCACGGCGGAACACGTTTGTGAAGCAACGCTCAGCAATCCGTCTTCAGACGCGCAAAGCCATTGGGAACGTTGTGACGTTTGTGGCGCTAAGATCGCACAAGAATCCCATGTGTTTGACTTTGATTGCGATAATAAATGCAACGTGTGTTTCTACGTGCGCCAAGCTGATCACGTGACCGGTGGTTTGTGGACGACAAGCGAGACAAAGCATTGGCAGGTCTGCTCGATCTGCAACCAATCGCTTAACAGCGGTATGCACCGCTACGACAACGATTGCGATGTCGATTGTAACGTGTGCAAGGCGGAACGTGTTACCGAACACGTGTACCGCACGGCATGGGATGCCACCTGTGACGTGTGTGAAGAAACGCGAGCGGTCACCTATACCGGTTGGGCACAAGAGGGTGATAACTGGTATTATTACCAAAACGGTACCTTGCTTACAAACACGTGGCAACTCGACTCGGTCGGTTGGTGTTACTTGGGTTCCGACGGCGCGATGAAAACCAATGCGTGGATCCAAGACAGTGTCGGTTGGTGCTACGTCGGCGCGAATGGGTATATCGTCAAATCCAACTGGGTGAACGACGGCGGCAAATGGTATTACCTCAACAAAGACGGCTATATGCTGAAAAATACGTGGCAACTCGACTCGGTCGGTTGGTGCTATCTCGGTGCCGACGGCGCGATGAAGACGAACAGTTGGATCAAGGACAGCGTCGGCTGGTGCTACGTGGGTGCCGATGGGTATTGCGTGACCAACAACTGGGTGAAAGACTCGGTGGGTTGGGTGTATTTGAACGCGGACGGGCGTATGGTGACCAACGCGTGGGTCAAGGACAGTGTCGGCTGGTGCTACGTGGGCAGTGACGGTTACGCCGTCACCGAGTGTTGGAAAAAGGACAGCGTCGGTTGGTGTTATCTGAACGCAAACGGCAGTATGACCAAATCCGATTGGGTGTACGACGGCGGTTGGTACTACCTCGACGCGAACGGCTATATGGTGACCGGGACCCGTACCATCCAGGGTATCAACTACACGTTTAAAGCCAACGGCTTATTGGTCGAGTAATACGCTGTGCGAGAAAAGGTGACGGATATGAAACGAATTGCACTTATATTGTTGACGGTGTTGGTCTTATGGACGGCGGCAGCAGGACTAATTTTGTTTAAAAAGAAATAATCGTGAAAAAACCGCGGCACTCTAACGAGTGTCGCGGTTTTGCGGTTATACAGAGAAACGTTATTCTTCCACGCGGCAATGCTCGGCGGCGAACTCCAAAAAAGTGCCGATGAGTTCGTTGCGGCTGCGCCCCGTTTCTTGCGCGATCTTATCAATTTTGGCGACCGTTTCTTCCTTGATGCGAACGGAAAAGACTTTGTATCCGTCCTCACCTTTCGGGCGTTTGGCTTTGACAAGTAAAGGCGGGATGTTCATATTATAGCACGTCCTTTCCGCGCGGATACGGTGCTTTTTCGTCGGTGAGCCCGGCGAGGTAATCCATACTCGTGTTCAAGGCGATCGCAATGCGGCGGCATTGTTCAAACGAATAGTAGCGTTTTCCGTTTTCGATCTTGGAATAATCGCTTTGGTCAATGCCGGTCAGATGTTGCATTTTAATTTGGGTATAGCCCTTTTCTTTGCGCAATTCACGTAAACGATGGTTCATTGTCATCACCCCATTTGTATTATGGCAAATCGACCTATTGATTTTAGGGGTAAATTGACCTATAATATACAAGGTGATGACGATGGAAAAAGACGATGTTTTTCGGTGTTTGGCAAAGGGAAAGGCGTGCGCGACCTGCGAAGAACGACCGTATTGTCGGGATGTGGAGGTCGTAAGAGCAAAAGAAATTTTCGAAAAGGCGTTGTTCGACCGCATTATCGGGGCGGCGGATAGCAAGAAATCGGAAAAATAGAAAATAATCGGGACAAGCCCTTGCGTTTTTGTAAAAATATGGGTATAATAACGGGTGAACAAAAAATCCGAAAGGAGTTCCACTATGAACTATTCTCATGAAGTTGAACAAATGTGCGTAGTTAAAAAGGGTCCGCACCACGGTCCCGCCCCCATTCCGGAAGAAGGCAAATGGGTCAAGGCTACGCAGATCGCCGACATTTCGGGCCTCACCCACGGTGTGGGTTGGTGTGCGCCGCAACAAGGCACCTGCAAACTCACCCTGAACGTGAAAGACGGTATTGTCGAAGAAGCGCTCGTCGAAACCATCGGCTGCTCGGGTATGACCCACTCTGCCGCCATGGCCGCCGAGATCCTTCCCGGCAAAACGTTGCTCGAATGCCTCAACACCGACTTGGTGTGTGACGCCATCAACGTGGCGATGCGCGAGCTGTTCTTGCAGATTGTGTACGGCCGTACCCAATCCGCCTTCTCCGAGGACGGTTTGCCCATCGGCGCGGGTCTGGAAGACCTCGGTAAAGGTCTTCGTTCGCAGGTCGGTACCATGTACTCCACCAAAGTCAAGGGCGTGCGCTTCCTCGAAATGGCGGAAGGCTACGTCACCAAATTGGCGCTGGATGAGGAAGGCGAAGTTATCGGCTATCAATTCGTCCGTTTGGGCAAAATGCTTGAAGACATCCGTCACGGCATGGAACCCAACGAAGCGTACAACAAAAACATCGGGCAGTACGGCCGCTTTGATTCCGCGGCGAAGTACATCGACCCGCGTGAAGAATAAGAGGAGGTTGCAGATATGGCTAACGATGTGAAATTCGAAGGCAAAGACAGACGTCTTGCCAAGATCGAAAAGTTTTTGGCCGAGAATGATCTCGGTTCGATGGAAGCCTGCCGCGACCTGTGCCTGAGCAAAGGCATCGACGTGGACGCCATCGTGAAAGGCGTGCAACCCATCGCGTTTGAAAATGCGGTATGGGCGTACACCCTCGGCGTGGCGCTGGCTCTCAAACGCGGCATCACCGATGCTGCCGAAGCTGCCGCCGTCATCGGCGAAGGCTTGCAAGCGTTCTGCGTGCCCGGTTCGGTTGCCGAGCAACGCAGCGTGGGCCTCGGCCACGGTAACCTCGGCAAAATGTTGCTTTCGGAGGAGACCGATTGCTTCGCGTTCCTCGCGGGTCACGAATCCTTTGCCGCCGCAGAAGGCGCCATCGGTATTGCGCGTACCGCCAACAAAGCCCGCAAAAAACCCTTGCGCGTGATCCTCAACGGTCTCGGCAAGGACGCGGCGTATATCATCAGCCGCATCAACGGCTTCACCTACGTGGAGACCGAGTATGATTTCTACACCGACGAACTCAAGATCGTCCGTGAAAAGGCCTTCTCCGACGGCGAGCGTGCCAAGGTGAAATGCTACGGTGCCAACGACGTGTCCGAAGGCGTGGCCATCATGAAACACGAGCGCGTGGAAGTGTCCATCACCGGTAACTCCACCAACCCGACCCGTTTCCAACATCCCGTGGCCGGCACCTACAAAAAATGGGCGATGGAGAACGACAAGAAATATTTCTCCGTGGCTTCCGGCGGCGGCACGGGCCGTACCCTCCACCCCGATAACGTGGCGGCGGGCCCTGCTTCCTACGGTTTGACCGATACGATGGGCCGTATGCACGGCGATGCGCAATTCGCCGGTTCTTCCTCCGTGCCTGCGCACGTGGAAATGATGGGCCTCATCGGTATGGGTAACAACCCGATGGTTGGTGCCACCGTGGCTTGCGCCGTGGCGGTTTCCCAAGCGAAATAAGCGATTGTTAATAAAAAAGGACTTGGCTTACGCCAAGTCCTTTTTGTTATTATTGGATCTCCGACAGTTTCACACGGGTAACTTCCACCACTTCTTTGAGGCGGGAGGTGACGATATACATATACTCGCCGTGAATGAGCACTTCGGGGTAGCCGTATTCGCCACCCTTGGACCAACCTTGTTGTTGCAGGTCGTGCAGCTCATCGCGCAGGGTGTAGCCACGGGTGAAATCGTATCCGTCCTCCGACACGAGCAGGATGAGCGGATAGCGACCGTATTGGCGGTTGAGGGCGGTGGTGCTGACGAAATAGAATCGTCCGTCAGGCAAACGCCCCGTGTTGACCATCTGCCAGTCAATGCGGAAGTTTTCGCATCGGTACGGATCGGTCCAAGTGCGCCCGCCGTCATAACTTTGGGACAACATCGCGTTGAAGATTTGTTGACCGTCCAACATCATATCGTTGCGAATCAGCATATTGATAACGCCGTCATCCAGTTGATACCACGAACATTCGCCGAGCATTTTAGCGCCTTGTGCGTAGCCGAATTGGCGTTGCTCTTCGTTAAGGCAGTTCCACACCCAATCACTGCCGTCGGGTGTTTCGGCATCGGAGAACAGCACGCCGTCGCCCCACGAAGCAAGCCATTCTCCCGTCAGGGTTTGGCGGGGTGATTCGTGCGCGTTGCCGGGAGAGGGCACGGGGGCGGACCAGGTTTCGCCGTCTTCGGTGTAGGTCATCCACATCCACGACTTGGTACCCGCGGTGGGTTGGTCGTGGCTGAAACCGTTTTCGGTAAATTTAGCGGCGCACCAATCGTGTTCCGCAAAGTAGGCAATCAAGCGATCGCCGCGGTTATACAGGCTGCCGGTGATGATGGTGGTTTCACCGTAGGTGCCTTTGTGGCAAGGACCGATCACTTTCGGCTCGCTCCAATGATAGAAATCGTCAGAGGAGACGACCACCATCTCCTGACCGGGGAAATCTTCGTGTGCGTATCCGCGGGAGAAAATGACGTACAGTTTGTCTTTAAACATCGCCATCCCTTGTTGGTGGGTAAAGGCATAGTCGGGATCGTACGGCGCGATCTGCACGAACTCCCGCGCGATCGGCGACGTTTGATAGTCTTTGTTGGTGAGTTTCGCGGCGGCTTCTTCCACCGAGAAAGGCGGGTTGACGGGGTAACGAATAGGAGCTGACATACGAACACCTCGTTTTTTATAATTGAGTTTCCGCCTTGAGGATAGCATATCTCGATTTGTGTTGTCAACAAATTGGAAAATTGTATACAAAAAATGCAGAATCGTACACGCAAGCGGCGTAAGGCAATTTATTGCTATAGTTGTACAAAAAAGAGCGCGTGTCGGAGGTTGTCAAACGGTAACGATTGTGGTACGATGAGGGTAGATTTCAGATGAAAAAGAGGGGCGATGGTATGAACAAGTTGTACATCAAGAAGGACGACCCGTTTCACAAGGGCACATGCCTTGTGGAGGACAACGCCGAACAAGCGCTCAAAGCCGAAATGTGTGAAGCGGTGCGCGAACCGGCGCATCTGCATTTCACCTTTGCAAGCGGCGTATCGACCGCGGCGTATCCCGTTCTCGCGCTGTGCGTGAAACTCAGCCGTGCAGACCTGAAATTCCGCGCGCTGTTTTGGCGCACCACCGCCATTGAAGAGATGGTGGCGCAACTTGCCCCCGCGCGGGTGGACCCGTGGACGTTTTTGCAAAACTGCCACGTGAAGTACGAGGAGACCACCGATTGGCAACTGCTGATGTTGGATATGCGCGACTATCAGCATCCGCTGTTTAAGGACGATTGGTATCAAATTCTGCTCGGTCTCGGCGGCGCCGATATGAAAAAAGGCGATGCCGTGTGGCTGAAATGGGTGGGTGTGTTCCCCTGCAAAGAGACCGCGCAGGCGTATTTTAACGGCGGCGTGTGGTTTGACGACCCGACCCCCGTGTTTTGGCACGCCGACGCGATGACGGTGGAGGCGCGCCCCGACTATCCCGTGTTGCCGCAAGAATCTCCGAAAGACTTGGCCGCCCGTATTCGCAACGACGGGCTCAAATGGTACGGCAAACTGCCGTCCGATTGTGTGCAGGTGACGCAGTTCGACCCGCATTGGGGGTACGCGCACCACGCGGGACTGCAATGGTTTAAGGGCAAGTTGTACGCCACTTGGTCGGCGGGCATCGTGGACGAAGACACCCCCGGTCAACGCGTGATGATGGCGTATACGGAAGATTTTTATCATTGGAGCAAGCCGATCGTACTCGGCAAAACGCGACAGGGCAAATGCACCGAAACATGTATGATGAATAGTTTCCTGTTCGCCACCGAAGACCGCTTGTACGCGACCTACCGTGAGTTTGATTTCCACGAAGATACGCTGGACGAAAACGGCAATTTCAACGCGGTGTACGCGTGGGGCGGCCCGCATTTCGATTGGAAAGAACTGGTGCGCAGCACCACAGACGGTATTCATTGGGACGAGGAGGAACTCGTTCACTTCAGTGCCAACGAAAGCCCCCGTCCCACCGCGAGCGGCCGCTATATCGGCGGTTGCGGTGACGCGGTGTTGGTGGCGGATAACCCCGACGGCAAAAATTGGCGCATCATCCGTCAACCGCGCGAGCAGATCGACGATGCGGTGCGCCGCGGCGCGAAATTTCTCACCGAGGCGTCGTGGTACCAAACCGATGACCGTGTGATCCACTTGATGTTCCGTTCCAATATGGGGTATATGTGGCACAGTGCGAGTTACGACGACGGCAACACCTGGAGCGAGACCCATCGCACCAACTTCTCCACCGATCACACGATGCCGTCGTTCGGGCGTTTGCCCGACGGGCGCGCCTACTTTATCGGTGACCCCTACGCCAACAACGACGCACGTTTCCCGCTGGCGCTGTGCTTGTCGGACGACGGGTACACGTTTGACAAGGCCTACGTTCTGCGCGACGAGCGGTATGAGATGCAACAAGGCGGTTGGGCGAAGGGCGGTTATTTTGCCTATCCCGAAGCGATGATTCACGGCGAGTATTTGTACGTGTTCTACTCCAAACAAAAAGAAGTGATGGAGATCACCCGCGTGAAACTCAGCGACATTTTGTAAGAAACCAAAACGAGCCATCGGCAACCGCCGATGGCTCGTTTTTTGTATACGAAAACCACGCGATAGTCGCGTGGTTGGATAAAGCTTTAGCGATGAAAAGATCCGCCGCAGCGGAGAAGGCCCCCTTGTGTAAAGGGGGCTGTCAGCCGCAAGGCTGACTGGGGGATTGTTGCAATGAAATAAAGCGTGTCGATACACTTGACAATCCCTCCGACCTCGTCGGCTTACCTCCTCGGCCACCTCCCTTTACACAAGGGAGGCTTTACTAGGCTCCACCTTAACCCATTTATGGGTAGCTAGTAATCGATGCGTGG
>JAFSFY010000044.1 GCA_017434985.1 Clostridia bacterium
CAAACCCTTATAACGACAGAAAGAGATAACAAATCGGTTCGTAGCCGAAATGTTATCTCTTTTTCTGTTGGTTTAATGAAATCGTTGCGCGGCAACGATGAAATCTTCACTTCGTTCAGATGAAATCCAAGGACAAGTCCTTGGATGAAATCAAATCCGTCTAAATACAACCCTGCGAAGCAGGATTTCATCGCAAACGCGATTTCATCCACCATAGGTGGATTTCACCCGTCGAAGACGGATTTGACTGCGTGTTCTCCGTTAAGGATAACACGCTACAGCAAGGCGGGTTTTTTGTTGCGTTTGTTTATTTCGCGCCCAAAAACTCGGTAATGAGCATACCGGCAAGGACGAGCAGGAAGAAGATGATCGCAATGATCTTGGTCCAACGGCTGAGGAACGCATCCAGCGTGCGAGCCTTACCCTTGTCCATAAACGATTCGGCAGCACCGGCGATGGCGCCCAAATTCGCTTGACGACCTTCTTGCAACAAAATAACCGCGATCACGATGAGCGCAAACAAAATGATGACCGCGCCCACAATGTATTCCCAAATTGTCATCGAGTATTCCTCCGTATCTTCATAACAGTGCACATTATAATATCATATATTCAAAGAAAAGGCAAGTCTTTTTTCGAAAAGTTTGTATTTTTTCGCAAATTCGGGCCAAGATAAGCATGGCGCGAATACACGTTGACTTGCGTTTGCCGTATTTGCCGCCGGATCGCTGTCAGACAAAGCGTTTCGCTTTATCCGGCGGCGATTCTTTTTTTACAGCAAGGACAGTTGCTCGCCCACGTCTTCAGCCGCGGCGAGGGCACCCATAGCGGGCAACGACTTGGTACGGTAACGCGCAGGTTTCGCGAGCATACCTTCTTCAAACCTCTCCACCTTTTGTAAGGTGTTTTGTTTTTTGAGGGTCATTACCTGCACACCCTGCGTGTTGCGCGTACTCTTGGTCGCGATCGCGCCGGTGTGCAGCAGTAACATACGTCCCGCCGTGGAAGTGAGCAAAAATTCCGTATCCTCGGTGATGTGACGAATGGCGACAAGCGGTGATTTATCCGAATACGCGCCCACCAATTTGCGACGGTTGGCTTTGGTCGCATAGGACATTAGGTCCACCTTGGCGACTTTGCCGTTTTCAAAGAAGAACAGCAAATACCCGCTGTAATCGGCGGTGACCACCATATCCACCGGCACCTCGTCGGTATCCATCCCCAATTTGGCAGGGATATAGTCCCCCAGCGCGCTGGCCTTGGTGTCGCCAAACTCCGACGCCTTGGTCTTGTACACGTTTCCTTGATTGGTAAAGAACAGCAAGTCCTGACGGTTGGTAGTCTCCACCGTGCGGAAAAGTGCGTCCCCTTCTTTGAGTTTTTGCTCACTGCTCATACGCAGCGACTGCGGCGTGATCTTTTTGAAGTAACCCTCACGGGTGAAGAACAGGGTACACGGATAATCGGGCGCGGATTCCTCCACCACTTCGTCCGCCTGTGCCAGGTCGCTGGCATAGAGAAGCAGACTCTTGCGGGGTTGCCCGTGCTTTTTCATCACGTCTTTGAGTTCGCCGACAATGATGGAGCGCACTTTGGCAGCGCTTTTGAGGATGCCCTCCAATTCCGCCACTTCCTCTTCCAAACGCTCGATCTCGTCGGTGCGTTTGAGGATGTATTCGCGGTTCAAGTGGCGCAATTTGATCTCCGCCACGTATTCGGCCTGCACCTCGTCAATGCCGAACCCGATCATCAAGTTGGGCACCACTTCCGCTTCTTCCTCGGTCTCGCGCACGATGCGAATGGCTTTGTCGATATCCAACAAAATCTTGGCCAGACCTTTGAGGAGGTGCAACTTGTCTTTGGCTTTGTGCAGATCAAAATAGGTGCGACGACGCACACATTCCATACGGAACGCCGTCCACTCCTCCAAAATACGGCGCACGCCGAGCACCTGCGGCACACCCGCGATGAGCACGTTGAAGTTGCAGGAGAAGGAATCCTCCAGCGGCGTGGCAGCAAACAGACGATTCATCAATTTGTCGGGATCGACGCCGCGTTTTAGGTCAATGGTGATGCGCAGACCCGACAGACCGATCTCGTTTCGCACGTCGGCCACTTCGCGCAGTTTGCCCGCTTTGACAAGTTCCGCCATTTTGGCAATGATGGCCTCCACCGTGGTGGTGGGAGGAATTTCGGTAATATCAATGCAGTTTTGCGATTTATCATACGTGTACACCGAACGCACTTTGATGGACCCGCGACCGCTGTCATAGATCTTTTGCATCTCGTCGCGGTCGTAGATGATGCGGCCGCCGCCCGGGAAATCGGGCGCTTTCAGCGTTTCGGTGATGTCGGCCTCCTCGTCCTTCATCAAGGCGATGGCGGTTTCACACACTTCGTTCAAGTTGAAGGAGCAAATGTTGCTGGCCATACCGACCGCGATACCCATATTGTTGTTGACAAGCACCGACGGGAACGTGACCGGAAGCAAGGTGGGCTCTTTCATCGTGGCGTCGTAGTTGTCCACAAAATCGACGGTATCTTTGTCAATGTCTCGGAACAATTCGCCCGCAATGGGGCTGAGTTTCGCTTCGGTGTAACGCGAGGCGGCATATTCCATATCGCTGGAATAGGCACGGCCGAAGTTTCCTTTGGAATCCACGTACGGGTGCAAGAGCGATTGGTTACCCGCCGACAAACGCACCATCGTTTCATAGATGGCGGCATCGCCGTGGGGATTGAGTTTCATGGTAGCACCCACGATGTTGGCAGATTTGGTGCGCACCGCGTTGAGGAGATTCATTTTGTACATGGTGTACAAGAGTTTGCGGTGGGAAGGTTTAAAGCCGTCGATCTCGGGGATGGCGCGCGACATAATCACGCTCATCGCATACGGCATATAGTTGATCTCCAAGGTACGGTCGATCTTTTGGCTTTCTACCAGACCGGCACCCGCAATGTGTGCGTTTTCGGGCAAGCGGTCGAGGCCGGTTGCCTTGGGCGCGGATTTCTTTTTCGCCATACAGTCTCCTCCCCTCTCAGCTCAAGTCAACCTGTTCCAAATACAGGTTGCCGTTTTCCGCAATAAACTCTTTTCGACCGTTCAAATTGTCACCGAGCAATACGTCAAACATAAACTCGGTCGCCGCTTCATCCGACGGTTCCACGCGAATCAACCGACGCGTCGCGGGATTCATGGTGGTGAGCGACATCATCTCGGGATCGTTTTCACCAAGACCTTTGGAGCGTTGAATGGTGTACTTGGTGTTGCCGAGTTCCGCCAAAATATCGATCTTTTCCGCGTCGTTATACGCAAAATAGGTGTCGGTTTTGGTGGTGATCTCATACAACGGCGTTTCCGCAATAAACACCTTCCCCTCACGAATGAGCGTGGGGGTCAAGCAATGGAGCATGGTCAAAATCAGCGTGCGAATCTGGAACCCGTCCACATCGGCATCGGTACAAATGATGACCTTGTCCCAACGTAACAGATTCATATCAAAGGTTGCAAGGTCTTTGTTGGCCTTGGATTTCACTTCCACGCCGCAACCGAGCACCTTTAACAGATCGGTGATGATCTCACTTTTGAAGATCTTGTTCAGATCGGCTTTCAAACAGTTGAGGATCTTACCGCGCACGGGAATGATGGCTTGGAAATTGGGGTCACGCGCTTGCACGCACGCTCCCATAGCGGATTTACCCTCCACAATGAAGAGTTCCCGCTCGCTGACGTCTTTGCTGCGGCAATCCACAAAGGTCTGCACGCGCGAGGCAAAGTCGTTGCCGGTGGCAAGCGTTTTCTTCAAATTGAGACGGGTCGTTTCCGCTTTTTCACGGCTGCGTTTGTTGATAAGCACCTGCCCCGCCAACTTTTCCGCATCCGCCTTGTTTTCAATGAAAAACACTTCCAGGTGATGACGCAAAAACTCCGTCATGGCCTCCTGGATGAATTTGTTGGTGATGGCTTTTTTGGTTTGGTTTTCGTAGGACGTTTGGGTGGAGAAGGAGGACGACACCAGCACCAGACAATCCTGCACGTCTTGGAACGTAATTTTGCTCTCGTTTTTTAAGTACTTGCCGTTTTGTTTCAAATACGCGTCGATCTGCGACACAAATGCCGAGCGCACCGCTTTTTCGGGCGCGCCGCCGTGTTCCAGCCAACTGGAGTTGTGGTAGTATTCCAGCAAATTGACCTTGTTGGAACAGCACATCGCCACGTTGAGTTTCACTTTGTATTCGGGCTTATCCTCACGGTCACGGCCGCGGCGTTCCGCCGACCAGACCTGCACGTCGGTCATCCCCTCTTCGCCGACCAATTCGTTTACGTAATCGGCAATGCCGTTTTCGTACACAAATTCTTCCGTTTCAAACGAACGACCCTTTTGGTCGCGCAAAATGAACAGCAAGTTGGGATTGACGATGGCCTGACGACGAATGGCATCGCGGAAATAGTCGATCGGCACGGCAATGTCCGTAAACACTTCGAGATCGGGTTTCCAGCGGATGCGCGTACCCGTATCGCGTTTGGCATAGGGCTCTTTTTGAAGGCCGCCGACGTTTTCACCGTGCTCGAAATGCAAGGTATAGCAAAAGCCGTCGCGATGCACTTCGACGTCCATATATTCCGAAGAGTATTGCGTAGCGCAGGCACCGAGACCGTTGAGACCGAGCGAAAATTCATAACTCTCGCCTTCGTTGGTGTTGTATTTGCCGCCCGCATACAATTCACAAAAGATGAGTTCCCAGTTGTAGCGGTTTTCTTTGGTATTGAAATCGACCGGCATACCGCGTCCAAAGTCTTGCACTTCAAAGGAACCATCTTCGTACCGCGTGGTGATGATCTTACTGCCGTGACCCTCACGTGCTTCGTCAATGGAGTTGGACAAAATTTCGAACACCGCGTGCTCGCAACCTTCCAATCCGTCCGACCCGAAGATGACCGCCGGGCGTTTGCGCACGCGGTCGGCACCCTTCAGCGAGGTGATGCTTTCGTTACCGTAGTTAGGCTTTTTTGCCGCCATTGTTTCCCCGTCCTTGTAATCTAAATATAGTTCTAAAAAATCGCATATAGTATTATTTTATACTATATCTAGTCGTTTCGTCAAGTCTTTCCCATTTCTTTTTCAAAACCGTCAAAAAAATCGTGGATTTTGTCGAACAATGGGTGTATAATGGTCGTATCGTTTCGAAAGGAGGGACTGTGATGAAAAAGATTCTTTATCGCTATCGGCACCTTGTCATCGACGTGGTTGCCGCCGCGGTGCTGTTATGCACCTTTGCGCTCTTTCATCACGTTCTTCCGTCCCCCCTCCCGGGGCCCGACGTACCCATCATCGAAAACGACGGCGTTTCCTCCTCCCTTTCGGCAATGGAGCAAACGTTTCAGGAACACTTGCATTTTGCGCCGATCACCGACGAAAATTCCTACGTTAGTAAAAACGTCATCATCGAAACGTCCATCCATACCATTGAAAAAAACGGTGAACCCATCACCTATTACGTGGCAGACGTGTACGTGCGCAGCATCGACTGCTTTCGCACGGCGTTGGCGGAAGACACCTTTGGCGCCACGGGCGATTTTTTGGAGATCGGCGCGCACAACCGAGCACTGATGGCTGTTTCAGGCGATTATTACACGTGGAACAAGGGTGGCCCTGTTATTCGCAACGGCCTCCTGTTTCGCAACAAGCAAGGTCGCGCCGACGTGTGTGTACTCTACAAAGACGGGTCAATGAAAATCGTGGCCGGTCGCGCGTTTGACGCCGAGGCTGCCGTTGCGGAAGGCGCGTGGCAAGCGTGGGCGTTCGGCCCCTCCTTGTTGACAGCAGACGGCAAAGCCGCCACCACCTTTAACAGCACGCTCACCGATAAACATCCCCGCTGTGCCATCGGCTATTATCAGCCCGGGCACTACGTGTTCGTGTTGGTAGACGGACGGCAAGATCATTCCGTCGGTATGACTTTGTCGGAACTTGCCGAGTTGTTTGAATCGCTCGGTTGCACAATGGCGTACAATTTGGACGGCGGACGCAGTGCGCAAATGGCGTTCGACGGTAAACTTGTCAACCAACCGTATCGCGACGGACGCGAGGTCAGCGACATTGTCTATATTCGGGAGGTGGAGTAACGTGAGCCTGTTTCGCGCACTGCTTGGACACCTTACCCGTATTCTTGCCATGGTACTGATCGTCCTGCTGATTGTGGATTATTTTAATCCCTATATGGAATTTTTAAGCAATACGGCAGCCAAAATCTTTTTACTGCTTTTGTGTGTTTCCGCTTTTCTGTTGACACTCATCATTCGCAAAAAATAAACAACCGCGAGACCATTGATTCGTGGTCTCGCGGTTGTTTATGGAAAAACCTAATTTTGTTTAATTTTTCTTTCGTATCCGTAACATTCGCCATTCAAATCAATATGTTCAATAAAAGACTTATAATCTTCATCACAAACATCATTAGAATAGTGAATGCAGTTAATACATTTTTCCTGAATAACCTTTTCCAACTTTTCTTTATATTCCCCTCTGCGAAGAATGGATGTCTCTGCTTCTTTAACAAGTCGAATATTAGAGGGGTTCCAATATTGTTTTTCAATTTTCAAATCTTCTTCAATATAGAACGGGGCAACGCAACCTTCTTCAATTAAAAATTCAAGTTCAACAAAAGAATGGTAGTTTTCATTAAGAAATTCAATGAAGTCTTCAATTTTATTTATTCCATTAGGAAACTTACAATACTGAGTATTATTGATTAATGCAACATTAAATTTTTTCACAAAATTACTCCTTATTTTTTATCGTATTAATAGACGAAACGAGCATTCTACGAATAGAGCCGCAATCATGTAATAAAACCTTTGCCACATCCTCTTGTAAAAGTTCAGCTTTAAGCATCAGTTCAAGCCAATATTCTGTTTCATAGCATTCTTTAAGTGATATTTGTATTTAGAAACAAAATCAGGTTTACTATGAGCATAATTAGCTTCGCGAATATTCGCACCAATACTTGTAGCAGAACGTTCAAGTTGGTTCACAATTGAATAATGACCTTTAATGCCATCGCAAAGTTTTAAAATTTTCACAGCAAAATCCATAGATGCACTCGCAAGCTTACTTTCAGACATGGTAACCACCTCATTTCTATAAACAATTATATCGCAAACGCTATAACATTGCAAATAAAGTGAAATCGTGCTAACGCACGGTGAAATCAAAGGCTTTCGCCTTTGGTGAAATCGAAACTTTACAGTTTCGGTGAAATTAAATCCGTCCATAACCCGACGAAGTCGGATTTCACCGCAAAACGATTTCACCCATCGAAGATGGATTTATCCCGTCCGTTAGGACGGATTTAGTTAAAAAAGAAAAGACACGCCCTCGCGTGTCTTTTCTTTTTCTGGAGCGGCTTACGAGGCTCGAACTCGCTACCTCCACCTTGGCAAGGTGGCGCTCTACCAGATGAGCTAAAGCCGCAAATTGACTGCGAGAGTTACTATACCACACTAAACTGCCTTTGTCAAGCAAAAACCGCGGAGAATTTTAAAATTCTCCGCGGTTTTTTGTTTTTTAGACGCCGTACAACAGCGCAATCATTTCTTTTAAGTCGGGAGACTTCATCGCACGTTCGTCGATCACGGCGGACTTTTTCAGTTCTTCCACGGCTTTTTCGATTTCTTCATCGTACTCGTCGTACTTCATATACTCAAGCGAGCTGTCACGATTTTCTTTGTAGTAGTCGACTTCTTTTTCTTTGCCGTCTTCATCTTTTTCGGTACGCTCTTTTTCAGGGTCCATACGGAAGATGAGGGCCATCGTTTTGTCAGTGCCGCCCTTTTTGTAGGTCTTGATAGCGGCAGAGCCCATTTCAATGTCACGGATGGCTTTGAAGAGATCTTCATCGCTAAAGTCATCCTTGAACATATCGTAACGTTGCGCCGCCTGCACGGTTTCGGTCGACGTGGTGCTGTCCGTTTTGTTGTCCTCTTTGTTGGCCGCGGTGGTCGAAGTGGTGGTATCCGCCGAAGAGGCCGTCGTAGACGCAGTCGTCGTGGTCGTGGTGGTCGCCTTGGTGGTCGTGGTAGCACCGGCTTTGGTCGTGGTGGAAGCCTTCTTGGCCTCTTCCTCGTCCTTCAAATACAAAGCGTACGCCGTTTTGTCAAAGTCGGCACCGTTCTTCTCGGTCGCATTGAACGCATCCAAGTATTTTTGCAAGCGAGCTTCGATCTTTTTGACTTCCGCTTCTTTCATTTCGCTTTCGTCTTTGTTCATCAACGAAATCTCGATGATTTTGAAGCTGGCGTAGTTGTCGTCAAAATACTTACGGATATCCGCTTCGGGAACGGCACGTTCGCCACCCTCGTCGTACAAACCGTAGAACAAGGACGTCTCGTTCAGGTTGAGCGCCTTGTACATCTCAATGTAGCGTTGGTTGTTAAAGCCGAGCGGCAAAAACGCGTCGGTTTCCAACTCTTTGAGTTCTTTTTCAGCGTCCGCGAGTTTCTCTTTGTCCCATTCCAAGTTGTACTCAGCGAGCTTGTTACTCACCGCAGCTTGGCGGATCATCGATTCTTGCGCTTCACGCAAGATGTATTCTTTGATGGTGATCTCTTCTTTGTCGTCTTCCTCGCCCACTTCGATTTTTTCTTTCAACGCATCGGAGCCGAGGTAGTACAAATAGTTGTAGACCGTGTCGTCCGTGGAAAGCACGGAATAGACATATGCCAGATAATCGGCCGTGGTATACGTTTTGCCGCCAACCACCATCGCGATTTCCGGCGTGGAGCAACCGCCCATCAGCAGGCACCCCACCAAGAGAAGCGCCACCATAACAGCGCTTACCATACGAGTCAATTTCATCTTTTTCGTCCTCCTTGACAAAATACATCGCTATTATACATTAATTTTTCCGCTTTGTCCACACTGAAATTGAGAATATACAAAAATTTTATAATTTTTTAAAGAAATCTCACCGGATATCCGCATTTTTTCCTTGACAACCGCCCGCAACGGGTGTATAATCGTGTTCGTTGAATGTGCCGGTGTGATGGAATTGGCAGACGTAGTGGACTCAAAATCCACCGGTAGCGATACCGTGCCGGTTCGAGTCCGGCCACCGGCACCAACAAAAAGACAGGTCTTATGACCTGTCTTTTTTGTTTTCCTTATTTGCTGTTAACATATGCCGCAAACGGTTGCAGGTCGGCTTTCTGTTTTTTGGCGCCGCGTTTGACGGCGCGTGCCGCGAGCACGAACACGAGCGGCGAAAGTTGGAACAGGCGACTGCTTAATCGCACTTTGCGACCGGGGTAATCGCGCAGCGGGCGCAACCGATCGCGCATCTGTGTCATTTGGGCAAAGCGGCACGCGTCCCGCACCGAAAACGCCACGCTTGCCTGCCACATCACCGACCAATAAAGGCGCGGTAACAGAAAGCGAAATGCCGGCACAAACGGCAAAATCGACGGTTGCAGTGCTTCAATCAGGCGCATACACGACAAGCGATCCACCGTAAACCGTGTCATCGCCGAGTCGCCGCGCTGAATATAAAAGTACAGGTCACGCTCGGCAACCGACACCTGCCCTGCTGCCATCACGGTGCGGCAGAACAATTCGTAATCCTCATAATACTGATACCCCTCGCGGAAGGAAAGCGCGTGCTCTTCATAAAACGCGCGACGAATAAAGACGTTGCACATACTGAACGCGGTGGGATCACCCACAAACCGCGTAAGCAGATCCGCCGCCGAGAGGGTTGCGATCGTTTCTTCGTATACCGCCGCCTCGAGCGGCTCACCCTCCCCTTTGCGAAGCGAGCGAAACACCGCCACGTTAGCGGTCGTTTGCTCGGCAAGGGTGGCCACGTAGTAGGGATGCAACGCATCGTCGCTGTCCACAAACGAGAGAAACTCGCCTTTTGCAAGCGTCACGCCCACGTTGCGCGCCACACTGACCCCCCCGTTTTCCTGACGGTGAAACGTCACGCCAAAGGGCACGTTTTCGGTCAGACGGCACAACTCGTCGTACGACCCGTCGGTCGACCCGTCGTCCACAAACACTGCCTCAAACCGCGTGTCGGTTTGAGCACACAGCGACCGAACAAGCGTCGCGAGATACGCGCGTGCGTTGTACACGGGGATAATCATACTGAGAATCGGTGTATCCATACAAATCTCCTAACAAAATCGGTCGGGGCGAACGCTCCGACCGATTGTTTTGTCACGATTATTTGGCGTCGCCGGACGATTCCTTGCGGATGACGTCGTGTGCGCCGCCCTCCACGATGCTGACGGCGGACACCAAGGTGATCTTGGCTTTTTCTTGCAGTTCGGGAATGGTAAGCGCGCCACAGTTGCACATGGTGGATTTCACCTTGCTGAGCGACAGGCCCACGTTGTCTTTGAGCGGACCCGCATACGGCACGTAGGAATCGACGCCTTCTTCGAAGGACAATTTCTTGTCGCCGCCGAGGTCGTAGCGCATCCAGTTACGCGCGCGGTTGGAACCTTCGCCCCAATATTCTTTGACGTAGGTACCGTTGATGTTGAGCTTATTGGTGGGGCTTTCGTCAAAACGGGCAAAGTAGCGGCCGAGCATCAAGAAGTCCGCACCCATCGCGAGTGCCAGGGTCATATGATGGTCGTACACGATACCGCCGTCGGAACAGACGGGCACGTACACGCCGGTCTTCTCATAATATTCGTCGCGCGCGGCACACACATCGATGAGTGCGGTGGCTTGTCCGCGGCCGATACCCTTGGTTTCACGGGTGATACAGATGGAACCGCCGCCGATACCGACCTTGATGAAGTCGGCGCCGCATTCGGCGAGGAACAAGAAACCGTCACGGTCCACCACGTTACCGGCACCGATCTTCACGGTGTCGCCGTATTTTTCACGCACAAACGCAATGGTGCGTTTTTGCCATTCGGAGAAACCCTCCGACGAGTCGATACACAACACGTCCGCACCCGCTTCCACAAGGGCGGGGATGCGTTCTTCGTAATCACGCGTGTTGATACCGGCACCCACCACGTAGCGTTTGTGAGCGTCCAAGAGTTCGTTGGGGTTCTCTTTGTGGGAATCGTAGTCCTTACGGAACACCATGTATTTGAGGTTTCCCGCACGGTCAATAACGGGAAGGGCATTCAACTTGTTGTCCCAAATGATATCGTTGGCTTCTTTGAGGGTCACGTCATCATACGCGTACACGAGCGACGCAAAAGGCGTCATAAACTCTTCCACTTTAGTGGCACGGTCCATACGGCTGACACGGTAGTCACGGCTGGTGACGATGCCGAGCAATTTGCCGTTTGCGAGGCCGTTATCGGTGACCGCCACGGTGGAGTGACCGGTTTTGGCTTTGAGTTCCAAAATGTCCGCCAGCGTTTGGTCGGGACGGATGTTGGAATCGCTCACCACAAAGCCGGCTTTGAACGCTTTGACACGCGCGACCATAGCGGCCTCATCCTCAATAGATTGGGAGCCGTAGATGAACGACACGCCACCCTCTTTAGCCAGCGCCACCGCCAAACGATCGCCCGACACCGATTGCATAATGGCCGAAACCATCGGGATGTTGAGCGAAATAGCGGGTTCTTCCCCTTTCTTGAATTTGACAAGCGGGGTTTTCAGCGACACGTTTGCCGGGATGCATTCCGCCGAGGAATAGCCCGGAACAAGAAGATATTCGTTAAACGTATGTGCGGGTTCCTTGTAATAGTATGCCATAAGTGATAGCCTTCCTTTCGCGTGTGTCTATAATTACCCTATATTATAGGGGGAATTTGCCGACAAGTCAAGACATGATTTGATAAAAAAACTCCGCCCAAACGGGCGGAGTTTTGGTGAATTAGGCACGGTCGGCGCTGCCGAGCACGTTTTCAATCTTGTGGCGCACGACGTCTTGGATAAATTCGCGGCCTTCGCCCAAGTATTGGCGAGGATCGAAGTGGGTGGGGTTCTCCACCAAGTGTTTGCGGACACCGGCACTCATCGCGAGGCGCAGGTCGGAGTCCATATTGATCTTGCAAACCGCCATCGAAGCCGCTTCGCGGAGCATCTCCTCGGGGATGCCGATGGCATCGGCCATTTTGCCGCCGAATTCGTTGACGATGGCCACGTGTTCTTGCGACACGGAAGAAGCACCGTGCAACACGATCGGGAAGCCGGGCAAACGATCCATCACTTCTTTGAGGATGTCAAAGCGGAGTTGGGGTTTTTGGCCGGGTTTAAATTTGAACGCGCCGTGGCTGGTACCGATGGCGATGGCCAACGAGTCCACACCCGTGCGGGTCACGAAATCTTGCACTTGTGCAGGATCGGTGTAGCTGGCTTTGTCGGAATCGACGCTGACTTCGTCTTCGATACCGGCGAGCTGACCGAGTTCGCCTTCCACGGTGGCGCCGTGGGCGTGGGCGTATTCCACCACTTTACGGGTGAGTTCCACGTTTTCTTCGTAAGGCAGATGCGAACCGTCGATCATCACGGAGGTGAAACCACCGTCAATGCAGTCTTTGCACAGTTCGAAGCTGGAGCCGTGGTCGAGGTGCAACGCGATGGGCAAACCGGTTTCTTGCACCGCGGCAAGCACCATATGGTACAAATAGGCGTGGTGCGCATATTTGCGCGCCGAACCCGACACCTGCAGAATAACAGGGGAATTGAGCTCTTTGCACGCTTCCACGATGCCTTGCATGATCTCCATGTTGTTGACGTTGAAAGCACCGATGGCGTAGCCGCCTTCATAGGCTTTCTTAAACATTTCTTTGGTATTTACGAGGGGCATATCGTTGACCTCCTAATTTTAATTGCATTATATTATACACCACCTTTTTCTATTTTTAAAGGGGTTTCCTTAATTTTTTGCAAAAAACTTGTGTTACCCGTAAGAATTTGTTATAATTTTGAAAAAGGAGCGTGACACTATGCGTGAAGATATTACCAGTATACCGGTAAGTGAGGTATTTGAACCCAAAGACGGATGCCCCATTTGCCGTATGCGTAACCTGCTCGAAAATCGCATGGCGGAATACATTACCGGCGCGGCGATGATGGAGCCCGACGTTCGTATCGAAACCAACAAACTCGGGTTTTGCATCGACCATTACCGTATGATTTTGAAACAACGCAACCGTTTGGGCGTGGCACTGATTTTGGAAACCCATTTGGAAGAAATGGAAAAAGCAGTTTTCAAAGGCTTGCCCGTCCTCGGCAAACCAGCCGCTTCGCAAGCCAAAACCGCATTGGAGCGCACCGAAACGTGTTTCATTTGCAAACAAGTGGATTGGGCGATGGAACGTATGCTCGCCACCGTTTGCCGACTGTGGGAAAACGAGCGGGAGTTCCGCAATTTGTTCGACGAACAGGAAGCACTGTGTCTTCCCCACTTCGCCTTGCTTGCTCAAACGGCCGAACGGTGTATCGCCAAGAAAAATCGCACGGATTTTGTCAAAGCGGCGTCGGCGCTTGCCCAAAAATATTGCACCGAACTTCGCGCCGATGTGTCACATTTCTGTAAAATGTTCGATTATCGCAACGGTGGCGACGACGCCGATTGGGGAAACTCCAAAGATGCCGTCGAGCGGGCGATTTGGTTCCTTTCCGGCCGCGAACCGTAACCATGTGCACTTTTGGTTTTTCTTGTCTTTTTGTGTCGTTTTTTTGTAAAGTAAATTCAACAGTTTGTATGCAGAATTGTGGAATACTGTGTCAAAAAATTTGGTTTTCGACCACCTGTGACAGTAAAATACCCCGTTAAAATGGGGATTTGTCAACATTTTCAACATAGTTTTCCACATTCGGCCCCTTTTACAAGATTTTACAAAGAGTTATATTTCCTTTGCAGATCGAATAATTTTTTTGACTTCGACCATACTGAAAAGGCAAAGGAGTGACACAAATGCTCAAAGGTATCAGTCGTCAAATTATTGAGGTCATTCAGACGGAAAATCCCTATTTTGAACGCGCATTTTTGGTAGTGCGGCCCGTTTGCCAAGAAATGCCTGCCGAGAAACTCGACAAAGCCGCTTGTCGCTTTTTGGAGGAAACTTCTCCCCACAGCGGACTCAAACGCGCGCGGCAGCAAAAGTGCTTTTTTGGCCTTCTGTTTTTGCTTTTGGGCGGTGCACTCGGCGCCGCTTTGACGATTCTTTTTTTCCTATTATAAGCAAAACACCCGTGCGATTTTGCACGGGTGTTTTTTCATCGATCTTTCGTGACAGTGCTTTTGAAAAATACCGCATCGGGCAACGTGCGTATCAGTTGTTCCAGGGCGGGAGCTTTTTGCTTTTCCAACACACACACGATCATTTTCTTATCCTCCCCCGAATAGGCGCCGTGAGCATCCATAATGGTGGCGGTACGATGCAATTCTTCAAAAATCTGCTGACACAACCCCTCCGCATCAGCCGCAACGATCTCGAATTTCACCAGTTCGCGGTTACTAAATCGCAAATGATTGCTGATGCTGGTAGTAATAAAAGCATAAATGATACTGCAAATAACCGGCTCCAGTTGAAATCCATAGACAAAATAGGACGAAAATGCAATGGTAAAATTGATCACAAATACGATGTTCATCATATTGAGATGTGGTTTTGAGCGTCGCACCACCGCGGCTAAAATATCAATACCACCACTACTGGCATTCACTTTGAGCGTCAACGCATACAAAATCCCACGAATCGCACCGGCCGCGACAGGTGCCAACACAACGCTGGTGCCGGTACCCGTATGATACACAAACGCCGACAGATCTATTTCTCGAAGCAGAACGCTTGTCAGAGAAAACACAACGACAAAGGTTGCGGTTTTAAACGCAAATTCGCGGTTGAGAACGAAAAACGCCACCACCAGCAACGGAATGTTCGCCAAAAGGGCCATATAGCCCATTGAAATTTGTGTCACGTCCTGTATCATCGTACAGATACCATCCAAACCCGCCGGCGCAAAACTGTTAGGAAAAATGAATAACGCATAGTTCAGTGACGCCAGAATCGCCAACAACGCAATGTACGGATATTCCACTATTTTTTTAAGCATTTTGGTACCCCTCAAAAAACATTGACACCATTGTATAACGAGTGTATGATATAATCAAATACTTTAAATTTATAATTCTGATAGTTTTTATCTATGGTGGTGCACAATGTTTAAGAAGTACGAATATGTTTATGCCATATACGAAACGGGCAGTTTCACCAAAGCGGCCGAGCAGTTGTTCATTTCCCAGCCTTCGCTCAGTGTGGCGATCGCCAACATTGAGCAAAAAATCGGCGCCTCCTTATTTGTGCGGACGGGAAGTGGTGCTAAGTTGACACCGATCGGTCACGAATATATCGCCGCTGCCGAAAAAATGAACCGCGCCGAACAAGAGTTTCGCAATCGTCTTCACGATATGTACGAGTTGGAAACGGGCAAACTCGTAGTCGGTGGAACGAGTTACCTCTCTTCGTATGTATTACCGCCCATCATTAAACGCTTTTCGGCACAGTTTCCCAAAATCGATGTATCGTTGATCGAGGGAAAATCCACCGATCTCGCCGCCATGATCGAACAAGAAACATTAGACTTGGTTGTGGACAACGTGGAAGAGCATCTCGACAATTACCACGCGGCACCGCTTCTTCAAGAGGAACTGCTACTGTGCGTCCCCAGCGAATTTCCCGTTAACGAGCAATATACAAATTACCAAATTGACGCATCGAACATTGTGAGCGGAACGAAAATGGCCGACGGAGCACCGCCCATTCCGCTATCTGCTTTTAAAAATGAACCGTTTATTTTGCTAAACAAAGGCAACGATATGCACACACATTCGCTTAATTTGTTTGCACACGAAAAGATCTGCCCCTCCGTTTCGTTTTATGTCGATCAGTTAAGCATCGCATATGCCTTGGCGGCAAACGGTATGGGGATCTGTTTTGCCACCGACACGTTGTTCCGCTATGGTTATTACCAAAGCGAAAAAATCAAATTATACCGCCCACAAGGGAACAATGCTCGTACGCTGTATATTGCCCACGGCAAAAACACCTACTGTACGCGCGCTATGCGCGAATTTATACGTGTGGCACAAGACGTAATGAAACGAACTTAATCAAAAAACGGAGAGTGATTAATCACTCTCCGTTTGTGCTATATGGCCGTCATTGTGCTTCGCCACAGTATACAGTTCGTCTTTCACGGCTTCAAATTGTGAGATATGCAACCGCTCGTCACACAGGGCGGTCAGCTCCTTAAAATCTTGTTCCAAATCGCGCTCGTCGACCCAATAACGATTGAGGATCGCCGCCATAACCTGTGCGTGAATATCCGCGCGCCCTCTTTCTCCCGTGCTCCACTGTTCGTACCGCAACACGTCCGCCACTTGTATCGGCGTCAGGGTACACTCACCTGCGGGAAGAATATCCACCTGTTCCGGCAACGTCAAGGTCAAGCGCTCTTGCGTGTAAACCAAAAAGGCGGCTACGTTGCTCACCGAAAAGGATAGCACAGCATCGCAGTTTTCTGCCAGTTGTGTTGCCGCATACAACGAGCCAACACGGTACTGTTCTTGCAATGGACGGTCACCAATCTCCGTTTGCGGCGAAAAGCCGTGCACAGTAATACGCATTTGCCGCGTATCAATGGTCAAAAGAGCCGCTCCCGACAACTCGTCTACCGTTTTTCGAAAAAAGACGGCGACCGTGTACACGCGTCCGAGAGCGGCATCCGTTTCGGCGGGGTCTTCCGCTTGGCGGTAATCCCGCCACAGCCCCGTCGAAAATACGGCACCGAACAGGACGATCGAAACAACAAAGGCTACCAAAACGACTTTGACGGTAGGATGCCGGGGAGGCTTGGCGTGTTTCAATAAGAGACCCTCCCATCGCTGATGCAAATGCGGCGTTTGGCCGATTTGGCAATAACCGAGTCGTGCGTGATCAGCACCACTGTGTGTCCTTCGCCGTTAAGTTCGTGCAACATTTTCATAACCTCACCGCCCGACGTGGTATCCAAGTTTCCCGTGGGTTCATCTGCCAAAATAAGCGGCGGTGCCATCGCGATGGCGCGCGCGATCGCTACGCGTTGCTGCTGACCACCCGACAATTCGCACGGTCGATGGTCCATCCGCTGCGATAACCCGACACGGCGCAGGCTTTCTTTGGCGCGGTGACGGCGTTCCTCGCGTCCGATACCGCGATAAATGAGCGGCAACTCCACGTTTTCAAGCGCCGAAAGCGAGGGAATCAAGTGAAAACCTTGAAACACAAAGCCGATTTCCTTACCTCGCACGTGCGCTTGTGTAATCGACGAACAGCGGGACATATTACGGCCACTCAAGCGGTATACCCCACGGCTCGGCAGATCCAAACAACCGAGAATGTTCATCAGTGTGGACTTCCCTGAACCCGATTGCCCCACGATGGCGACAAATTCACCGTGGTCAATGTCCAGCGTCACACCGTCGAGCGCGCGTACTTCGCCGGCGGCGGTGTGGTAGATTTTGCTGACGTTTCGTAATTGTATCAATGTTGACATGTATTTCACCCGTTTTAGTATAGCCGAACGGAAATAAAATTAAGCACGATTTTTCTCGAAGAATTATCATTGACAAATGAAAAAAAGTCTTGTATAATAGTAACTCGCAAGTAAACCACGGAGAGTTGTCCGAGTGGTCGAAGGTGCAGCACTCGAAATGCTGTGTACGAAAGTACCTAGGGTTCGAATCCCTAACTCTCCGCCAAAACAAGAAACCGCCCAATCGGGCGGTTTTTTGTTTTTTCAAAAAAGAGAGTTAGGGATTCGAAAGGGCGTAAAGAAAACGCCTCATCACACCAAGTGGTTTTTCTTTTCAAAAAAGACAGTCATGACCACCGGCCGTGCCGGTGGCATGCACTGCCCCCTTAGGGCATTTCACACGCTGAGCCTATAGGCTCGTCGAATTATCCGCCACTTGCGGCAATCGCCCCACCGCCACAGATGTGGCAACTATAATCGCCTCCC
>JAFSFY010000045.1 GCA_017434985.1 Clostridia bacterium
GCCAGGATCAAACTCTCTAAAAAATGGTATATACATCGCCGAAGCGATTTATATCTTTTTTAGAGCTCTCAAGCTCATTTTGACGCGCTTAGCGTCTTTCGTCAATCTCTCAATTGACCGGATTCTTACAGAATCTGTGTAAATTAACGGGTAGTTAATTCTCTTGTCTTTGCATTGTTTAATTTTCAAGGTCCTGCGCCTCCCCGTTTGGGGAGAGCCTTTATATAATATCACTCGTTTCCCCGTTTGTCAACAACTTTTTTTGATTTTTTGAAACTTTTTTTAACGAGAAAAACGAGGACAAAACACAATGCATTTTGTCCTCGTTATACACACTTTGTTTCGTGAAACTCCCTAGCCGCGTTTGAGAAGATGCATCACGGTGGCAATAACACTTTTGCCGCACAAGATGACCGTGACCGCACACAGCACGAGTTCCCACACCCACCAAAGCGGCAGTTGCAAGAGCGCAATGACCGTTTGGGCAAGCACGATGAGCGTACAGCCGAGCAGGCGCATCCAATCCCACCGAATGCGAATATAACGGCGCGTATCGACAAGGCGAATCACAAACACGATGAGGTAGCAAATGAGGGTGGCCGCCGCGGCACCGTTGACACCGTACAACGGGATCCACCACAGATTGAGCAGCACGTTGACCACCGCGCTGACGGCAGCGGTGACGAGTGAGCGCACGCTTTTCTTTTCGACCATATAAATACTGCCGAGAAAGTTGACGATGCAGGTAAACACCATCGCGATGACGAGCAACGGAATGTAGCGCCACGCGTCATAATATTTCGGGTCAAACAGAATATGCGGAATGACGCGCGTACACACAATGATGCCCGAAGCCATTAAGAAGAGCAGTGAACTGTACATCGACATCACGCGGCTGTAGAAGGAATCGCGTTCTTTTTCCTCGGTGACGGCGGAAATTTGCCACGCGTCCATAAAAATGCCCGAGGCGAGCATAATGAGCGACGGAATCTTGTACGCCGCGGCATATAAACCATTGAATTCCTCGCCGCAGAAATGGGCGACCAGGTAACGGTCGGACACGTTGGTGATCCACCACAACACGGTGTTGGGGATCATCGGGACGGCGTATTTGAGCATCGCTTTGCTCACCGAACGGTCGAGTTCACGAACCCGAATAAACCGACCGAGACGCGCGGTACAGAACAAAAAGACCACCGACAACGCGTCGGAGCACACAATGGAGAAAATGTAGCCGAAGATCCCCCAGTCGAGCACCACGAGATACAGCACGTTAAACGCAATGGTGGTGACGGTGCTTAAAATGCCGTCGACCGCGAAAAGTTTGACGCGGTTATCCGCGCGAACGAACTGCGCACACAGTGACCGCAGCGACGACATCAACACGAACAAACACAACAACCACTCGTATCCCGACAAGAGGGAGATGCCGCCGAGCAAAGGACTGATGGCGGTGAGCAAAATGCTACCACCGAGGATGGACAAGAGACCCGTGGTGAACACATCGCTTTTGCGCACGCCTTTGTCCAACCCAAATCGTACCACCGCATTGACAATACCGAGGGTGACGAGCGGCAACAACAAGTTACCGCTTTGCTGAATGAGGTCGGTGACGCCATATTCGGCTTTGGAGAGCACCGCCGTGTACAAACGCGTCAAGAAAAACGTGAGCAATTTGGAACTGAACGTACCGATGGCAAAAATCATGGTATTGGATGCCAAACGCTTGTATTTATCCACGGTAATCCCCTCCTTTTTAACATATATAATAGGATACTCATATTTTTTGATAATGTCAAGGGTTGCGTTTTGGCGGTTTTTACGCTATACTGCTACGGGAAGTGAAAATAATGCAAAATTCGACAAAACAAACCTTGCGCACCACCGTGTGCCCGTTGCTGGCCGCCTTTATTTGGGGTTCGGCCTTTGTGGGGCAAAGCGTGGGTGCCGAAAATATTCCGCCGTTCACCTTCAGTGCGCTGCGCACCTGGATCGGCGCGGCGTTTTTGCTGGTGCTGTCCATCGCGCTTCAAAAGCGCACGCCCTTACCGCACAAGCAACCCGCCCCCTACCGCAAAAAGTTGTGGCTCGGCGCGGCGGCGTCGGGCTTGGCGCTCGCCGTTGCAACCAACCTGCAACAAGCAGGTATGGGCGACACCGATGCAGGCAAAGCGGGATTCATCACCTCGCTGTACGTGGTATTGGTGCCCATCTTCGGGTTGGTGTGCAACCGCAAAGCACCCGTGACGGTGTGGGTGGCCGCCGCCATTGCGTTGGTGGGATTGTATTTGCTGTGCATCACCGACACCTTTACCATTGCGCCGAGCGACGGGTTGATTTTGCTGTGTGCGATATTTTTCGCGTTGCAGATCTTGCTGATCGACCGCTTTTCTCCCGCCGTCAACGGTATTCATTATTCGTGCGTACAATTGACGGTGAGTGCTTCCATCAGCACCGTATTGATGCTCGTTTTTGAGCGGCCCACCATCGAAAACGTGACGGCGGGATTGCTTCCCTTATTGTACGTAGGCATAATGTCGAGCGGTATTGCGTACACGTTGCAGGTCATTTCGCAAAAAAACAGCAACCCCACCGTGGTGACGTTGCTGCTGAGTTTGGAATCGGTGTTTGCCGTGTTGACCGGCGTGGTCATTCAAGGCGACCGCCTGTCGGCACGCGAACTGATCGGATGTGTGTTGATGTTCGGCGCGGTCACGCTGGCAAACATCCCGTTTAAGACGAGATCTTCCCGGCACGAAAGCCGTCGGCAAACCACACGCGATCCAGAATAAATTCTTTGCCGTTTAGGTATTCGAGTTCATCGGCCGGTGTGGTAAAGGCGAATTTGAGCCGATAGGAACACAGTGCTTGTTTGGAAAAGCCCGTGCCCTTGTTTTGGGTATTGCGGCCGTATTTGCCGTCACCGAGCAACGGATGCCCCACCGACGCCAAATGGGCACGAATTTGGTGGGTGCGGCCGGTGAGCAGGTCGATCTCTAAAAGGGACAACCCGTTGTGCGCTTCCAGCACGCGATACCCCGTGACGATGCTGCGCGCACCGCGCGTTTGCTTGTCGGAGATGTACACGCGGTTTTGGTCTTCGTTTTTCTCCAAGTACCCGCGCAACACGTCTTCCTCTTTTTCCATCGTGCCGTGCACCAAACAGAGATAGTATTTCTCGATCTCGCGCACGCGGAGTTTTTCGTTGAGAATGCGCAGTGCCGCCGCGGTTTTGGCCGCGATGACAATGCCGCAGGTATTGCGGTCGATGCGGTTGACCAGCGCGGGAGTGAAACTTTGCTCGTCGGCGGGGTCGTATTCCCCTTTTTCGTACAGATAGCGTTGCACGCGGAAAATGAGCGTATCACGGTATTCGTGGTCGTCGGGGTGGACGAGCAAACCCGCTTTCTTGTTGAGCAACATCACGTGCTCGTCCTCATACACGATATTCAGTTCCTTCCCCGCGGTCATAAACTCGTACGTGGAGGCAGGGCGGTCCAAAAACTCGTCCTTCACGTACAGCGTGAGTTCATCCCCCTCGGCAAGGCGGGTGGAGATCTCGCACCGCTTGCCGTTTAACTTGATGTCTTTTTGGCGCAAGTATTTGTACATCATCGACACGGGGAGAAGCGGAAACGTTTTGGTGAGAAATTTGTCGGCGCGTTGCCCGGCATCGTTTTTGCCTATGATTACTTTTTTCATCGGTATCCTCCCCTTTTGCGTCCATTATACTCGTTTACAACCACAATTACAAGAGATTTAGGAGATTCAGTATGAGCGATCACATGCACGACGGTCACCGTCTTCGTATGAAAGAACAGTTTTTGAAGAGCGGTATGGATTCGCTTTCCTCACATCAAGTGCTCGAGATCTTGTTGTATTATTCCGTGCCGCGGGTAGATACCAATCCGCTCGCGCACCGCTTGATCGATCATTTCGGCGGGTTATCGGAAGTACTGGACGCCGATTTCGACCAACTGCGGCAGGTAAAGGGCGTATCGGAAAACACCGCCACGCATCTCGTGTTCGTATCGGAACTGTTGCGCCGTTATCACTGTGAAAAGACGCAGGAACGCAAAAGTTTCCGCTCGCTCGACGAAGTGGGCAAGTATCTGCAAGCGCAATACACCAACGAAAAGAACGAGAAACTGCGCATTTTGTGTTTCAACAACCGCGGCAATCTCTTGCACACCGCCGTTATCAGCGAAGGCGGTCTGGTGTCCACCAGTGTGAACATTCGGCGCATTATGGAGGTGGTGCTGCGGTATCCCACCACCTCGGTGGTGATGGCACACAACCATCCCGCGGGATTTGCCATTCCTTCCTCACAGGATTACGATTGTACCGTGCAGGTGCGCCGCGCCCTCGAGTCGTTGCAGATCGAACTGTCCGACCACATCGTGTTTGCGGAAAACGATTTCGTGTCGATGCGGCAGACCGCCAAATATGCCGGTGCTTTTTCCAAATACGCGCGCGATGACAGTGCGCTCGAATGGTTGCGACCCATTGATCCGTTTGAAGAATAAAAAACCGCGTTTCCCGATGGGAAACGCGGTTTTTCGTTTGGCTTAATAATTGGTCGCGCGCAGGGCAAAATACGCACGGGGATGGGCGCACACGGGGCACACTTCCGGGGCGATGGACCCCACGTGAATGTGGCCGCAGTTGCCGCATTCCCACACACGGTCGCCGTCACGCGAGAAGACGATGCCCTCTTTGATGTTGGCGAGCAGGCGGCGATAACGTTCTTCGTGTTCTTTTTCGATGGCGGCAACGCCTTCGAACAGGTCGGCGATATGATCAAAACCTTCTTCGCGCGCTTCTTTCGCGAAACCGGCGTACATATCGGTCCATTCGTAGTTTTCGCCTTCGGCGGCGTCCAGCAGATTGTCGGCCGTTTCGCCGATCCCGTCGTGCAACAGTTTGAACCACAGTTTGGCGTGTTCTTTTTCGTTGTTGGCGGTGACTTCAAACAATTCCGCGATTTGTACGTACCCGTCTTTACGCGCTTTGGACGCGTAGTAGGTGTACTTGTTGCGCGCTTGCGATTCGCCCGCAAACGCAGCCATCAAATTGGCTTCGGTGCGACTTCCTTTGAGTTCCATAAAAAAGCCTCCTTTTTATTTGGCGAGTCATACTCGCGTTGTGTTTATCATACTATAAATTGGGAGCTTCTGCAAGAACTTTTTGTCGAACGACTTTATTTCTTCAAATCGGACAATTTCACGCGGGTGATCTCAATGACTTCTTTCATCTTGGAGTACAAAATATACAGATAATCGCCTTCAATGACGAGGGACGGGTAGGCGTAGTAACAGCCTTTGGAGTAACCCGGTTGCTGCATTTGATATTTTTCGTCCTGCAAAATATAACTCTTGTTGAAGTTGTAACCGTCTTTGGAGATCCACAGTTGCAACGGGTACGCGTCCCACGGACGGGAGGGATTATACGGCTCGCCCACGCCGATGATGAAATCGGTGGAAGTTTGGATGAAGTCCAACTGCGAATTGGTAGAATTAAAACGGGTGGGATACGGATCGGACAGCGTTTTGCCGCCGTCGTCACTTTGGAAATGCCACAAATACCCCGTATCACTGCGAATGAGAATGTGGTACACGCCGTCGGCGGTCTCGTACCACGAACTTTCCGTCAAACTCTTACCGCCGTTGCGTTGCTTGGCATCGGCGCGTTGCTCATTGGTGAGGTGGTTTTCGTTAAAATTGAAAATGTTGGGGACTTCGTCGCTCGACCAGAAAAATTGCGCGCCCCATGCGGAGATCCATTGGCCGCTGGTGAACGATTTGCGCAACCCCTGCCCCAAAATGTACCCATGCGGGATGTTTTTGGGTTCGGACCAATTTTCGCCGTCGTCCGTCCAGGTGAGATAGCAATAATCTTCGCCTTTCCAGGAGGATTTCGTGTTGAATCTGCCGTTTGCGTCAAAACATTCCGCCGCAAAATCGCGGATGTAATATTGCATATACAAGCGGTCGCCGGACACAAACATACCCACGGGGAATACGACCGTTTCGCCTGCGGTGCCTTTCACGGAGGGGCCGATAATCTTCGGTTCGCTCCAATGGAAAAAATCGTCACTATAGGAGACGACCATATGTTGACCGGGGTGGTCTTCCCCTTCGTACCCTCTCGTGTGCGCCGCATACAATCTTCCTTTGAAATACCCGAGGGCGGGATGATGCTTGAACGCCCACTGCTTTTCGAAACCGCTGATGAGCACTTTGTCGGTCGCGATCTTCTCCGCCGGGTAAGACAGATTGTTGTTGATGCGATCCGCAATTTGAGCGAGCTGATTCACGGGTTCTTCGGTGGTCGTGGCGCGCGATTTGGTGGACACCGTGCGGCGACTGGAGGAGGTGGTGGTTTGTTCCGCTTTGTTGGTGGTAACCACGGTCGTAACCTCATCACGCGTGGTCACGACGGTCGTTTTGCTCGTTGTGGTAGCAGCCGTGGGCACTTTTTCCTTCGTGGTGGTAGCCTTCGTCGTTTCGACTTTTTGGGTGATCGTAGCATCTTTTTGCGTGGACGTGCCTTGTTTGTCGGTCGTGGTCGTCACGTCGGTTTGTTCGGCACTGCTTGCCGTGGTGGTCGCTTCCACCGACGTGGTGGTCGTAGGAACACTTGCTTCTTTCGGTGTGCAGGCGGTAAGCGTGTTGCTTACACACAACAGCGCCACGGCAATGAGGGACACCAAGCGTTTTTTCATAATCTTCTCCTCTTTTCTTGAAACATTTCTCCATATAAACAGCACATTTATTATAGCAACATATTCTAAAGCTGTCAACGGGAGGTGTGGCTTTGTGTAAAGAAAGCGCCAAACTCAGCGAGGCCGGGAGATTGTCGTTGCCTTACACAAAAACCACCTTTTCAGTATATGACATTTCGTCATATTTGTCAAGGGGCGGTTGTGCCATAATGCCATTAGAGGTGATTTTTTGAAGAACAATCTTCGCTTGCTTCGAAAAAGCAAAGGTTACACCCAGATCGCCATACAAATGAAAACGGGGATCGAACAAGCACTACTCTCCAAATTCGAGAACGGCGAGCGCGTCCCCCCCACCGAGACTCTCCTCCGCTTAGCTGATTTTTACGATGTTAGCATTGATTACATTCTCGGTCGCACCGACGTGCCGCAAGTAAATCGAAAATGAGAAACGGGAGTGGCTTTGCCGCTCCCGTTTTCGATTCTTCAAATAATTATATGACACATATCATAACATTGTCTGCAAAGTGAAATCGTGCTGACGCACGGTGAAATCAAAGGTTTACGCCTTTGGTGAAATCGAAACCTTGCGGTTTCGGTGAAATTAAATCCGTCCATAACCCGACGAAGTCGGATTTCACCATGAAGTGATTTCACCCATCGAAGATGGATTTATCCCGTCCGTAAGGACGGATTTAGTTGAAAAAACTCCTTGAGAAAATCTCAAGGAGTTTTTTCTGGTGGGCGTAAACGGACTCGAACCGCTGACCTCCTGCGTGTGAAGCAGGCGCTCTAACCAGCTGAGCTATACGCCCGTATTCAGCCGCCGCTGTTGCAGCGACCAAAAAGTGTGGTGACCCGAACGGGAATCGAACCCGTGTTACCGCCGTGAAAGGGCGGTGTCTTAACCGCTTGACCATCGGGCCGGATGGTGGCTGTAACTGGACTTGAACCAGTGACACTGCGGGTATGAACCGCATGCTCTAGCCAACTGAGCTATACAGCCATATGCGTTCCCCCGCAGGGGACGCAGATTATTATATAGTATACGATAGGGGTTTGTCAAGCACTTTTTTCGAAAAGATTATTCTTTTTCTAAAACCGCCACGTTCCCGAACACACTGATGCAGTGCGTGGGACAATTTTCGGCGCATTTGCCGCAACCGACACACTTATCGGGGTCAATGGTGGCGAGGAAATTGTCGATGTGGATGGCGTCGTACTCGCACACCTTGGTACACTTGCCGCACGCGATACAGCCCACCGTACACGCTTTACGCGTAACGGGACCTTTGTCGTGGCTGGAACAACGCACCACGCCTTTGGACGCGGCGGTGTTCATCACGATGAGGTTTTTGGGGCACGCACTCACGCACTTGGTGCAGCCGCGGCACAAGGTGGGGTCGATCTTCGCCAACCCGTTCTCCACTTTGATCGCGCCGTATTGGCACACCGCCACACAGTCGCCGTAACCGAGACAACCGTATTGGCATTGCCAGTTGCCGCCGTAGAACAAAATCGCCGACGCGCACGAGGGCAAGCCGCTGTATTCGAGTTTGCGCGCGGTATAGGTCTCGCAACCGCCGCAACGCACCAGCGCCGTTTTGATCTCCACCTTGGCATTGACGCCAAGCAATTCACCCGTCGCCTCGGCCACCGCGGCACCGCCGGGGGAACATTGGCCAACGGCGGCTTCGCCTTTGGCCATCGCTTCGGCATAACCGTCACAACCCGAGTAGCCGCACGCGCCGCAGTTGATACCGGGCAACTTTTCACGCAGAGCCTTTACTTTTTCGTCCACCGGCACCGCCATCAAGATGGAGGCAACCGCCAGAATGAGACCGGCAACCAAACCGAGGCCGCCGACCAACAAGATCGCAAATACAATGGGGTTCATATACCGTCCACCTCCTGCTTACAGGCCGAAGAGACCTTGGAAACCAAGGAACGAAACCGACACGATGGAGGCTGCCACCAACGTGATGGGCAAGCCTTTTAAACTTTCGGGAATTTCGGCACTTTCCAGACGTTCACGCACACCCGCAAACATCACCATCGCCAACATAAAGCCGAGACCGGCACCAAGCGCGTTGACGAGGGATTGACCGAAATTGTAGCCGCTGTCGATGTTGAGAATGGTCACACCGAGCACCGCACAGTTGGTGGTGATGAGCGGCAGATAGATGCCGAGCGCTTGATACAGCGGCGGGATGAACCGTTTGAGCACAATTTCCACCAACTGTACAAGTGCGGCAATGATGAGGATAAATACGATGGTTTGCAAATACGCGAGTTCGCCCTGCAACAGATAGGTGTAGATCGGCCAGGTGGCGGCGGTGGCCAACAGCATAACAAAGGTGACCGCCACCGACATACCGAACGCCGAACTGAGTTTTTTGGACACGCCGAGGAACGGGCAGATGCCGAGGAACTGCGACAACACGAAGTTGTTCACCAGCAGACCGCCGATGAGAATGGCGAAGAAACTGCCGTTAGTCATGGTCGGTCACCTCCCCGTGGCACGAACCTGCCATCGGGCAGGCGGCGCAAACTTCGGAAGACAATTCTTTACGGGCGGAATTTTGTTCCAACTTGGTGGACAACCGATTGGCGATCCAAATGAGCATACCGAACACGAAGAAACCGCCCGCGGGCAACACGAAAATGGCGATCGGCGGAATGAGACCGCCTTCCGGCCAACCGAATACGGTGCCGTTGCCCAAAAATTCACGGATGCTGCCCATCACGATGAGCGCCGCCGTAAACCCGACGCCCATACCGAGACCGTCAAGCGCCGACAGACCGACCGTGTTTTTGCCGGCAAGGGCTTCGGCGCGGCCGAGAATGATGCAGTTGACCACGATGAGCGGCAGGTAAATACCAAGCGCACTGTCAATGGCAGGAAGAAACGCTTTGACCAGCATCTGGACGATGGTGGTAAAGCCCGCGATAACGACGATATAGGCGGGCAGGCGCACTTTATCGGGAATGCATTTGCGCAGCAGCGAAATCACGATGTTGGAGCAAACGAGAACGAAGGTGGCGGCAACCCCCATACCGAGACCGTTAAACGCCGCCGTGGTGACCGCCAACGTGGGGCAGGTACCGAGCACCAAACGGAGCACGGGATTTTCTTTGATGATACCTTTGGAAAAGGATTCCCAATATTTATTGGCCATTTTTCCGTGCCCCTCCTATCGCTTCAAATTGTTCGATGGCTTGGTTGACGGCGCTGAGCACGCCTTTGGATGTTTTGGTGGCTTGCGACACCGCGTCCACGTCGACCTTCAATTCCATCGGTTTGGCGGGCTTGCCTTTAAAGCTGTCAAGCAGACCCGCTTTTTCGACCTTGTCAGTATAACCGGCGGTCTCGTTGTCAGCGGTGATCTTCACACCGGTGATGTTGCCGACCGCACTGATCCCCACCATCACGGTGAGGCCCGAGCTTTTACCCGTACCGACGGTGGTGAACACAAATCCCACTTCGGCGCCGCCTTTTTGGGCAACGTAATAGGTAAAATCGTCCTGCGTTTGTTTGACAAATTCATCCGCTTCAATGACCTGCAAGCGGGCCGCGTTTTCGATCTCCTCCGTGCGGGCGGCAATGGTGTCCGCGGTGAGCATATTGGTGGCCGCCAAGGCACCCGTCACGCACGCGGCAATCACACACAGTGCCAACGTGGAGACCAGAATTTCTTTTACCTTGTTCATTTGGCCACCGCCTTTCCGGAGCCGAACACACGCGGGCGCACGACTTTTTCGATCAAGGGAGTGAGGATGTTCATAATGACGATGGCAAACGACACGCCCTCCGGCAACGACCCGTACACGCGAATGAGTACCGTAAGCAAACCGCAACCGATGGCGTAGACGAATTTGCCGCCGCGGTTGATGGGACAGGTGGCATAGTCGGTCGCCATAAAGATAGCGCCGATCATCAAACCGCCCGACAACACGTGCGCCACGGGATTTTCACCGAGGATCCACGTGAGTACGAACACCGTCGCAATATACGTGATCGGAATGAGCGGACGAATGATGTGGCGCGCCATCAGATAGATGCCGCCGATCACCAACGCGATGATACACGTTTCGCCGAGGCAACCGCCGCGAATGCCGAGCAGCATCTCGAGAGGATCAAACAGCGCGTCGCCGTTTTCTTTGAGTTGGGCGAGGGGGGTTGCCGTGGTGGTGGCATCCACACCGCCGAGCCACGCAAGCGGAGTCTCCCAGTTGCCCATTTCGGCAGGAAAACTGCCGATGAGCACGATGCGACCGACCAGGGCAGGATTGACGAAGTTTTGACCGAGGCCGCCGAACATTTGCTTGGCCACCACGATGGCCACCACCGCGCCGAACGCGGCTTGCCACAACGGAATGGTGGACGGCAGGTTAAAGGCGAGCAACAAGCCGGTGACGATACAAGACAGGTCGCCCACCGTGTGGGGGCGCTTCATCACGATACGGCTTAAATATTCCGCCGCCATCGCCGCGGCGACACACACGAGTTCCACCGCCAACGCACGGGGACCGAACAGCCACACCGATGCGATAAGGGCGGGAACGAGAGCGATGATCACGTCACGCATGATGTGACGCGTACTCATACCGCAATGCAGATGCGGCGAGGATGATACCAGCAACGGATGTTCCATAATACGCTCTCCTTTCCTTTATTTCGACGACCGTACCAGGCTTTTCGCCATACGGATGGTTTGCAAAATGGGACGGTAGGCCGGGCAAGAGAAACTGCACGAACCGCATTCCATACACTTCATCAAGTTTAACCGTTTGAGTTCCTCCGCGTCACCCGCTTTGTAGGCTTTGGTGATGGAGGTGGGAAGCAAATGCATCGGGCACGCGTCCACACAACGGCCGCAGCGAATGCAAGTGGTCGCATCGGGGCGAACAGCATCTTCTTGTGCCAGTGCGAGCAAGGCGTTGTTTTGTTTGCTGATCGGCCATGTGGTATCCATCAAGGCAATACCCATCATCGGGCCGCCCATCAACAGTTTGCGAATGGGTTTATCCACCCCGACAAAATCGAGAACGTCCTGCACGGGAGTACCGATGACCACACGCAGGTTGACGGGTTTGCCGATGGCGGAACCATCCACCGTCAAACGGCGTTGCACCAGCGGCATACCCGTCTTCAGGTAACGCGACAGCACCGACACCGAGGTCACGTTCATCACGATACACCCCACGTCACCGGGGAGTTTGCCCACGGGGACTTGGCGACCGGTACAGGCCTGGATGAGCACCTTTTCGGCACCCTGCGGGTAACGTGCGGGCAAGCTTTTCACCGACACGCGGCGTTCGTGCGTGCTCACGCGTTTGGCAATGCGCGACAACTCGTTGATGGCGGCGGGTTTGTTGTTTTCCACCGCGATGATGACGCGCTTCACGTCCAAAAATTCCATCACCGTTTGCACGCCCGAAATGATGTCCCACGAGTTTTCCATACATTCGCGGTAGTCGGTGGTGATGTACGGTTCGCATTCCGCCGCATTGATGATGATGGTATCAATGGAATTGCGGTCGGGCGGGTTTAACTTGATGTGCATCGGGAAACCGGCACCGCCGAGACCCACGAGGCCGCATTTGCGCACCGCCGCAATGAAATCGCTGAACGTATTGACTTCGGGCGGGCGGACACTTTCGTGCACACGCCCCTCCCCGTCGGATTCGATCACCAATGCTTGGCAGGTGCGACCGCCGGGCAGTAAGATGTCTTTCATCGCCGTGACGGTACCCGACACGCCGCTGTGGATCGGCGCGCACACAGGCGCCGCACTGTCGGCCACCATTTGGCCGACTTCCACCGTGTCCCCCACCTTCACGAGCGGCAAACACGGCGCACCCAAGTGTTGCACCATCGGCAACACGATGGTTTTGGGTGCGGGCATCACAATGGTTTCACACTCCGCCGTATGCTTGCGGTGCGGCGCGTGAACGCCGCCGCTTTGACGGAACAAAGACGAAATACCCATACAATCCTTCCTCCTACAATCGAGATAAATAGGGCGACGTTACGTGTAACGTAAGCCCTGTCACAATGCCTGCCGGAACGGCAAGCAACAACAAGATCGGTGCATAATAGACCATCGCCGCGCCGAAGGTGGCGTACGCCACCAGCCATTGACCCACGTTGTGTGCCAAGGCACCGACCACGCCGAGGCCGATCGACCCAAGACGCTCCCGCAACAAGCGGTGCGCGACCCACATCGCGAGCAAGGATAACACGCCACCGCCCGCACTCATCAAACAGGCCATACCGCCGCGAAACAGCGCAAACAACACCTTTGCCGCCGTGATGACCGCCGCAGCGGGCCACGAGACCGAAGTGAGTGCAAACATCACCGTGACGTTGGCAAGCCCCAGCCGTGCCCCCGGAACGGGAAGCGGCGGCAACAATCCTTCCAAAAACGAAAGCGCCAACGCAAGTGCGGCAAGTAATGCCGTGACGGTGAGGTTGCGCGTTGAGAGTTGTTTGCTCATGCCGTCACCCCATCCACTGCGTCGCTCCCGCCGACCACCCGCACGGTCACACCCGACGGCACACACACCGCCGCTTGCCCTCCGCGCGAGAGCCAGCCCGTGTGCACGCACACACGGTCAGGGCAGGTGCTTTCGGCAATGCGCACTTGCCCGTTTTGAATCGTTACGGTAAGAGAATGCCCGTGAAGGCCGGCAACGGTGACCGTTTGCGGCACCGACAGATCGTACGTGATCGGCGATTGCCCCGCTACGTGAACGACCGCTTGCTTGCCGTTTGGCGCGCCGCCGCGGGCAAGTACCAAACACACAAAAGCCGCCAACAGCACCGCCGCTACCACGACCGCATCGGTCACACGAAACAGTGCTTTTTTCACAAAAACATTCCCCCACTTTAAGATGAATTCATTATACTATACTACATGCAGAAAAACAAGTCTCTTTTTTTGTAAACGACACCAACATATAGAAAAACGGAAGCAATCCAAACGATTGCTTCCGTTTTGATTAACCGCCGATAAATTCGCGATATTGTTTGAGGAAGGGTTCCACCGCTTTGGCATCGATCAAATACGTTTCACCGGAAGAATGTGCCGCCAAATACTTGGACCCCGAATAGGGATACAGTTTCACGTCGGTATTCGGCACCGTATCGGTGTTGGTGGTGATCTTCAGCGCAAACACGGGGTCACCACTCGGCTTGTCGGTGGTGGCGGCAAGACGCTGCAACGACATCATCGCTTGGTAGATCTCGCGGAATTTGTCCGCGTCGATCGTTTTACCGTTCGACTTGACAACCGTCGTCGTGCTCTCGTCGTCGGTGACGTGTTTGAGGTCAAACTTGGTGGTGATACCGTCCACCGTGACCGAAACGTCTTGCACCTTCAAAATGTAAGTGTAGAACAAGAGCGTGTCCGCCACGTCGTCGTATTGTACGTCGCACCACGCCACGTTTTTCGCCTGCACGCGGTACACCACGGGGAACAGTTTGTTTTCCTGATACACCACGGCATAACGCAGACCGTCGCCCGCTTCGTTGCCGATTCGGATGGTGTATTCGAGCGCGTTGTAGTAGGAATAGGTGGTCACGGTTTTGTCGTTTTCGTTTTTGGTGACGTTATCGTGACGCGCCGCCAGCGTGACGGTGGCTTGCGAATAGGGCGTATCCAATCCGTATTCTTTGAGTTGAGCCGCCGTGGGATATACCGCTTCGACGCTTTTGACGTACAGATTGGTGAACGCCACCGAGTCCAGCAACGGGCTGTTCATTTTCACGCCGCGGAAATAGGGGCGTTTGATGAAGTAGCCCGTCGACGAGGCTTCCACGCCGCCCTCGACGATCGGTTCGGAGGATACCTGGAAGTAAATGTTGGACGGACGGATCGTACCGCCGAGTTCCACGTCGCGCACCACAACGGTGTCGGACGCGGCGCTTTCTTCTTCCTTGGTCTCCGGCAAGGTGAGCGGAGATTTTCTCACGTACTGAATGCCGGACAAATAAAACGTTTCGGCTTCGCCCGCATCATACAAATACACTTCGCCGCTTTCGGTGGCACGCAGGTAACGGCCGCTCTCATCGGGGTTTTTGTTGCCGATCTCAAACGCAAAGGAGGTGCCGTCGGTATAGGTGGCAGAAACCGTAAGCGCGGTACCGTCAAACCCGTACTTTTGCGGTTCGGTGGGTGCTTTGTCGATGAGACGGATCGCCTCAATGGTCATCAATTGGTTTTTTAAGGTGACGAGTGAGCCATTGTCGTGCGGCAGGTCGGGATACTGTTCGAGCACCATATTGCCGTCGTCATTCGTAATCAACGTATACCCTTCGTCACCGTTTTTGACGGAAACGGATTTCACCGTAATGCTCTTGCCGTCGGCATCGTTGCCGGTTTTGCGCCACACGTCCACTTTGGCGTCAGCCTCGGTCGTGGTCGTTTGGGTGGTGCCGCCGTCATCCGGAGGGGGAATGAGCAATACCGCCACCAGCGATACCGCCAACACCGCGACCGCCACACCGCACAACAGCAAGGTGCGAACACGTTTACTCATAAGTGCCTCCTCTTCACGAACACCACGATCGACAAAATGAGCATCAACAGCGGCAGACCGTAGGAGAAGATGACACGGCCGATGATGAAGGTGGCCGCCGACGAGAAGGAGACCGCCGCCGTAACGAGGTCTTTGCCTTGAATGACGACCGTATCACCGAGACTCGAAGTTTTACGAACGGGTTCCAACACGAAATCTTTGTTTTGGAACTGCGAATATTGGCTGAAGTTGATGGACAAATAGTTGCCGCACACGAACACGTAGGTTTCGTGGCGAGTGGTGCCTTCGTACTCGTATTCATACGCGTACGCCGCGCCGACGATGGGATATTCGTCCGCCTTTTGCGCTTCACCCACCTCGCCGCTCTTTTGCAGGCGTGCGGTGTCGGGGAAGGTAACGACGGGGGTGGTGGTGAGCGCGTATTCCGCCGTATCGGTTTGACCGTTGGTGAGGATCTGCAAGGTTTCGGGCATCACGATCTTTTCGGTCGCAATGACGTCGCCCGTCAGATCGGTGGCGTTCATTTGCGACAGGATGTACGCGTCACCGTAGTTTTGACCCGACAACAGGTTGTTGGCATCGGTCTCCACCACCAAATTATCGGTCACCGTAAGGCCAAAGTCGGTGGACAAGAATTCGTACAGGTTGGGACATTTGCCCGCCGCCGACGGATCACAATACACGAACAGATCGCGTTCGCGTTTGCCGTCGTTGTGCAACCATTCGCGCAAGCGCGTGATCTCGTTTTCGGTGTAGTCATTGAGCGGCGCCACAATGAACAGCGCGCCCGAATCTTTGTGAATGGCGGTGGAGGAAGAGAAATCCACCGTTTCGGTCATATAGCCGTTGAGTTCGTACATATCCTGCAGGTACGAAATGTGGCCATCCGCCTCGCCGTGTCCGGTAAGGAAGGTGAGGTACACGGTGCGTTCACCGCTGACGGCGTTGATGTTGGCCGCCAATTTTTGCTCCACAAGCGACGTGGTGGTCGTGGCACCGGTGGAATAATAATTATCGTAATCGGTTTCGTACATATCCTCCCACGTGATGGCACGCCACTGTTCGCCGCAACGGAACAGAATGCTGCCTTCGCTAGTGATGTTGTACTCGGCGTACACCGATTTGAGTTCGGGATTGGCGTTTAAGTCCACGTAAACCGTTTTCACTTTGCCGTCGGTCAAGGTTTCATACGCTCTGGTGAACTCATAGAACTGACGCTGCAAAGTATCGGAACTGCTCGCATAGGTGCTTTCTTGACCGAACATGGTGATCTCCACGTCCTTGGTGACCTTTTCGGCCACCGCTTCGCTTTCTTCCGAAAGAGTGAAGTCCTTCTTCGCCGTCAAGTCCCACGACAGCGGATAACGGTCGTTCAAAATGCCGACGACCACGTTTAAGAGCACGATCGCCACGGTTACCGCGGCGGTGATGCCGGTGGCGGTAGCGCCGATACGCAGTTTGCGATTGTTTTTCCAGTTAATCTTTTTGCGCGGTTTGTCCGCGGCTTTTTTCTTCAAACCCATCTTACGCTACCCCCTCTCAATTCCAACGCTTGCGGTCCATAATGCGAACCGTCAAGAACAGGAACAACGCTTGCATACTGAGGAAAAAGATGATGTCGTCGTATTGGATGACACCGCTGGTGAAGTTGTTGTATCGCGCGTTGACCGACAAGAAGTTCACCACCGCGATCACCACGGAATTGGTGGTCATCGACGCGATGCTGTCGATCATCAACATACTGAGGCTGACGAGGAAGGTGCCGAGCGCGGCGATGAATTGGTTTTCGGTCAAACTCGAGATGAGCAAGCCGATGGTGATGATCACACCGCCGAGCATCAAAAGACCCAAGTAGTTGCCGACGGTGTGCATCCAGTTGACCTCCGCACCGGCGGCGGCGAGCACTACCGCAAACACCAAGGTGATCGACACGCCGATGACGAAGAGGAGCAGTGCCGCCAAATACTTGCCCACCACAATACCGCCAAGGCTGACCGGGGCGGTGAACAAGGCTTGATCGGTCTTTTGTCGCTTTTCATCACTGAGCAAGCGCATCGTCAAGATGGGCAACACCAACAGCAACACGAAGGTCAACATATTGCTGTACACGTACGACAGATCGGCGACACCGTAGTACATAATCATATGGAATGCGTCGCCCGCCAAAAACAGAATGATGGCGAGAGCGGCGTAGCCGATGGGCGAGGTGAAATAACTTTTCAGTTCACGTTTAAAGATGGCACTCATCAGTCGTTCCCTCCTTTTTGGATCGTGGCGGAGCGTGCTTCACGGGTAAGCGAAATGAAGATCTCTTCCAGCGACATCTCCATCGATTTGAGACCAACAAGCGGGCGACCCGCTTTGGCCAAGGCGGCAAAGAGTTCCTTGCGGAAATCGGCGCCGTCGTTCGGTTCGAGTGCGTACTCGATCACGTCGGGCTCTTTCTCGCCGAGCACGGCAACGTCCGCAATGCCGTGAATGCTCTTGAGAAGCGGCAACACGTCCTTTTCGGGGCCCGCAATGCGCGCCAACATCCGACGGTCGGACGAATATTTGGCAGAGAGGTCTTCCGCCGTATCGTCCGCCACGATCTCGCCGTTGTTGATGATGACGATGCGATCGCACACCGCTTCAATTTCCGGCAAAATGTGGGACGACAAGATCACCGTGTGGTGTTTGCCGAGGTTTTTGATGAGCGTGCGGATCTCGATGATCTGCTTGGGGTCGAGGCCGACGGTCGGCTCGTCCAAAATAAGCACCGGCGGGTTGCCGATAAGCGCTTGCGCGAAACCGACGCGCTGACGGTAACCTTTGGACAGGTTCTTGATAAGGCGGTGATACACGTGGTCGATCCGCATCAACTTGCAGATCTCCGCAATGTGTTTGGCACGGTTGAATTTGCATTTTTTCAGGTCAAACACGAAATCCAAATACTCGCGCACCGTCATATCCAAATACAGCGGCGGCAACTCCGGCAGATAGCCGATGCTGGCTTTGGCTTCGTTGGGCTCGTCCAAAATGTCGTGCCCGTTGATGGTCACGGTTCCCTCGGTGGCGGACAAATAGCCGGTGAGGATGTTCATCGTGGTGGATTTACCGGCACCGTTGGGGCCGAGAAAACCCAGAATTTCGCCCTCTTCCACACGGAAACTGATGTCGTTTACCGCGCAGTGAGAACCGTATCGTTTGGTAAGATTTTTCACTTCGATCATAACAATCGTTCCCTCCGTTACAGAATACTGCCATTATGGATTTCATTATAAAAAACGAATGTGTTCGTTTTGTGTATTTTTTGAAAATGTTTGCAAAGGGGTTTGCGCCGATAAAAAATTGTGGTATACTATCGCCAAAGGATGGTGATAACGGTGCGGCATATTTCCCTTAGCGAAACGTTTGACTATACGCCGCGTGCGGTGGCGCTCGGCGTGTTTGACGGCTTGCACATCGGCCACCGTGCCGTTATCAGCGCGGTGTGCGGTGTGCGCCACGCGGCGGCAACCGCGCCGTTTTTGACGTCGTGCGTGTTCTCCCTCACCGACGTTCCCAAAGCACACGCACGATTGACGACCGAGAATGAAATTGATGACGTGTGCGAAACACTCGGCGCAGACGAATGGCTCGCGGTGCCGTTTGCCGACGTGTGTTCCCTTTCCCCCGAACAATTTGTTACCGATGTGTTGCACCACCGCTTACACGCCAAGGTGGTGTGTTGCGGTGAGAATTACCGTTTCGGCAAAAACGGTGCCGGCGATGCGGCAACGCTTGTCGAGCTATGCCGACCGTTGGATATCACGGTGCGCGTGATCCCGTCGGTGAACGTTGACGGCGAGGCGGTGAGTACCACCCGCATTTTGGAAGCGTTGTCCGGCGGAGATATTCCGACGGTGCGCCGTTTGTCAGGCCGTCCCTATCGCATTGTGCAAACCGTATCCCACGGCAATCACATCGGGCGCACGTGGGGCTTCCCCACCATCAACCAAACACTCCCTGACACGGCACTTCCCCGTTTGGGCGTGTATGCGTCGATGGTGGTCATCGACGGCGTCTGTCACCGCGCGGTGACCAACGTCGGCATCCACCCCACCGTGGGCGGTGCGCCCAAACCGCTTGCCGAAACGTGGATCGACGGGTTTGACGGGGACGTATACGGCGATACACTGGCGGTGGAGCTTGTCCGCTTTTTGCGCGACGAGCAACGCTTCGACACCCGCGAACAGCTGCAAGCGCAAATCGATGCTGACCGTGCCGCGGCACTCGCGTTTTTGGACGGCGGCGACAACCGCCGTGCGGTGCTGTTTGATTTTGACGATACCCTACAAGACCGCCGTGCGGCTTTTTATGCCGCCGCCTATGAATTGCTCGCCCGCTATATGCCGTATGCCGACGAGGCGACCCTTTCCGAGCGGGCACGGATCATGCTTGACGAAAACAACGGCGGTTACGTCAACTATCCCGTGTATTTTGAGACGATGTTTGCACGGTGGGAGTGGCAAGGGGTGGATTCCCCCGAGGCACTTCACCGCGAATATATGCACTGCTTCCCCTCCCACACCACACTGTTTGCCGACGCGACCGACACCTTGCGGGCGTTGCGCGCACGCGGGTATCTCACGGGGGTCATCACCAACGGTTCTCGGCTGATGCAAAACCGCAAATTGGATATCAGCGGGTTGCGCCCGTTGTTGGACGTGACGGTGGTATCGGGGGACGAGGGTGTACAAAAGCCCGACCCTGAACTGTTTCGCCGCACGGCGATGCGGCTCGGCCTTGCGCCGCAACACTGTGTTTACGTGGGGGATCATCCCGTCAACGATATGCAAGGCGCACGTGAGGCGGGTATGCGTACCGTCTTTTTGAACGCCGGCAACTTCCCGCCGCCCGACGGGGTGGCGGTTGCCGACACGCCGACCGACGTTTTATCCACCATTTAGGGTGACAAGCAACCGCTTGTCACCCTTTTATTTGCAGTTGCGTGTGACGGTAGCGCGCCAACCGACGCACCCCGCACGCGAAGGTGACGAGATTTGCGAGGATACCCGGCAAACAGCCGTCGATGCCGAGTGGTTGATGCCACGCCACGTTCCACAACAAACAGACGGCACAGCCGACGCACACACTGCGACGAAAGGTGCGCCCGTCGGCACGAACGCCGAGCAGTGCCGCCGCCAGCGGCACCAACACGGCAGGACTCCAAAACGAATAAGCAAGCAACAACACCGAAAACACGTGCGGCACCACAAACGATAACAGCATTGCGAGCAGACCCGTTGCCAAATTGATGCCGCGCAGCAACCACAGTTGACGGCGGTCGGATAAACGAGGGCGCAACGTGAGGATGGTATCGCAGGTCAAACTGACCGCCGCCCCGTTCAAAAATCCGTCGGCGGCGGATAAAATAACCGACACCATCGCCGCCATCATCACCCCGCGAAGACCAGTCGGCAGAATGGCGGCAATCAGGTCGGGCATCGCCGCGGCGGGGTTATCGGTGACCGCAAGCGCGCGCGCCGCCAGCCCAATGCCCGCCGTCACCAAAAAGAACGGCAAGGAAAACAATCCGCTGATAATCGTACCTTTCGCCGTTTGGGCGGGGCTTTTGCCGATCAGCAGTCGTTGCATATACGGCGGCGCCAACGCTTCGCCGCACATCATGGAAAAAAAGAGTGACACAAAACCCCACCCCGTCATCCCGTTCAGCGGGGATAAGAGTTCGTCAGGTACGCGTTCGAGCATTGCCCCTGCGCCGCCTGCGCGACACACCGACAGCACCAAGAGAAGCGGCATACCTACCGCCAACAACACAAACTGCAAGATATCTGCCGTGATGACCGATTGCAGACCGCCGAACGTGGTGTAGAGCAACACCACGCCGCACCCGATGAGGGTGCCCACGCGGGGAGATATACCGAACAAACTATGAAACACGAGGCCGATGGAGCCCATTTGCGCTCCTACCACCCCCGCACAGCACACGTACGAAAACACGCCGCCCATCACCCGCGCACCGCGGCCGTAGGCAGTTCCCAAGATATCCCCCACCGTGCGGGCGTGCGGGAAACGCGCCACACCGGGTACCAAGTACTTGCCCGTCAGCACCATCCCGATGCCAAAACCAAACAAAGTAAGCGCTGTCCCGATGCCGTTCTCATAAGCTGCGGCGGCGTTACCCGATGAGTAGCCGCCACCGATAAACGACGCCGACAGCGTGGCCACCATCACGGCGGTGCCGTACCGTTTGTCGGCGGCGGTGAAATCGGCGGCGTTTTTCACCAAATGGCCGCCGCGAAGCCCCACCGCCACCAAGATACCCAAGTACCCCACCACGATCGCCGCATCCACCATCCCGCTCGCCCCTTTCGTCACACTATATGAGCGAACGTTGCGTAAAATGAGGATTGTCAAAGGAGAAAACCTATGGTATACTGTGGACGAGGTGATTTCATATGAAAACTGCGAAATTGGCTTTTTATAACAAGCCGTTTCCTCGTATCCAAACGTTTTACGACCTGATTGACTGTTGTGTCGCCTACGGGCTTCCCGCCTATGAAGGCTTTTGCCATATGGAACTGACCGAGCCCGACATAGACGCCGCCAAAAAGATCCGCGCTTATGCCGACGAAAACGGTGTTACGTGTTGTTGCTTCTCGGTATACGCCAACATCACGGGTGACGATGCCGCCGCCCAGGTGGAACGTATGAAAGGGTTTGCCGACGTGGCCGCCGTGCTCGGTTCTCCCTTTATCCATCACACCATCGCCCCGCAACCGAAAGAAGCGGTGGCCGACCCCGACGTGCGCGAAAAAATGTTTTGGCTCGGCATCAACGGCATTCGTGAAATTTACGATCACGCCATTCAAAACGGCGTGCGCGCCATTTACGAAGATCAAGCGTTCATCTTCAACGGTGTGGCCGGTTTTGGTCGTTTCTTAAAAGAGGTCGACCGCGACATCGGCGTTGTGGCGGATTTCGGCAACATCTTCCAGATGAACGAACGGGTCGAACCGTTCATCGAAGCGTACGGTGATCGTGTGGTGCACGTACACCTCAAAGATATGCTGGAAGTGTCCGAAACCTATCCGGACCGCTATCCTACGTGGGGCGACGCCTACTGTGCCGAAATCGAATTCGGTCACGGCGAGGTGAATTTTGAGGCCGCCGTTGCCGCTTTGCGCAAATTCGGCTACGACGGCTACTACGGTATGGAATACGGCGCCAAGAGCGACGATTCCACCGCCGTTGACGAAATGGTCGCCTTCTCGCGCAACCTGCTCGCTTAATCGTATCAACACAAAAGCGCTTGGCTTTCGCCAAGCGCTTTTTTCGGTTTACGGCATCCAAATGCCCGCCGAGTTGAATTTATAGGTCTTACCGTCGATGACGTGCGTTCCCGTCACCATATAGCCGTTGGCGTCACAGTAATACCACTTGCCGCCGTCCAACACCCAATCGGATTTGGTCATCCTGCCGTTTTCGTCGAGGTAGCACCAACCGATGCTGTCTTTCTTCCAACACTTGGTGACGGCGTAGCCGTCTTTTCCGACGTAGCACCAACCGACCGAGTCTTGCACCCAACTGTTCGTGAGCATACGACCGTTGTGGTCAAGGTACACCCAACCGACCGAGTCTTTCACCCAATTGTTGGTCACGCAGTAGCCGTTCGCACCCACGTAGCACCAGCCGACGCTGTTTTTGATCCAGCTATTCACCTTCATCGCACCGTCGGCGCCGAGGTAGCACCAACCTTTGCTGTCGAGTTGCCACGTGTTGGACAGCATATAGCCGTTGGCATCCAAATAATACCATTTGTCGCCGTCGAGCACCCAGTTGGATTTGACGATATAACCGCTGCCGTCCACGTAGCACCAACCGACCGAGTCTTTCACCCACGCGTTTTTAAGCATCGCGCCGTCGGCACCGAGGTAGCACCACCCCGTCGAATCGAGTTGCCACGTGTTTCTCAGCATTTTGCCGTTTTGGTAGTAATACCACGTATCACCGTCCAACGCCCAACCGCTGAAATTGGGAACACGGAGGTGGCCGCACACGTCACAGGTGACGTCGCGTTCGTGGTTGTAGGTATGGTCCGCCGACGTATCCCGCGTCCAATCGCACGCGTTACACGTGTAGTCACACGCACCGGCGTAGGTATGTTCACGGCAGGTGCCGTAATGCCACGCGGCAGCGATAAACTCGTTGTTTTCTTCGCCCACGTACATCGCCAAACGGTCATTCACGCTGCCACCGTACCACACGGTGCTCAAGTTATCACAGGAGAAAAACGCACGGTCACCGATACTTGTCACGCCGGTCGGCAACCATACCGTTTGCAGGGATTCGCAATACCCGAACGCGTTATTGCTGATGTTGGTCACCCCACTGCCGATCACGACGTTTTGCAGAGAACTGCATTGGCGGAATGCCGCACTGCCGACCGTCGTGACACTGTCGGGAATGGCGACGGATACCAGCGAATGACAAGCGAAAAACGCGTCGTTACCGATACCGACCAACCCGTCGGGCAAGGTCACGCCCGTCAGGTCGCTTGCGTATTCAAACGCCCCGTCCGCAATGGTTTTGGTGCCCGCTTTCACCGCGTAGTCACCCGCAAGAGAGGTCGCTTTGATGAGATGGTTGCCGACGTACAACACGCCGTTCTCCCATCGGTCGGGCGTGTTGTAGAGAGCCGTACCGTAAAACGCCTCGGCGCCGATGCCCGCCACACTGTCGGGCAGGGTCACGTCGGTCAGTTTTTTGCAATTATAAAAGGCATATCGCTCAATGGCGGTCACCCCGTCGGGGATGGTGACGGCGGTCAGATTGTCGCAACCGAAAAAGGTGTTGTAGGCAAGCGTCGTGATGCCGCCCCCGAGCGTAATGTCGGTAAGCGCGTCGCAATCGCGAAAAGCGTAACCGCCTATCTTCGTCACACTGTCGGGCACGGTAATGCTCGTCAGTGCCGCACAACCGGAAAACGCTCTTTCACCGATAGTGGTGACGGGGTAGTCTTCGATCGTGTCGGGGATGACAAGCGCACCCTCCGCCATCTGATCGCAGGCGGTGATGGTTGCCGCGCCGTTTACGATTTTATACTGCAGCGCGCCCACGCTTGCCGCGCGGATGGTCAGTTGAAACGGCAATACCGCCAACAACAGCGCCACTGCCGACAAAAACGAAATCCCTTTTTTCATAGCGTCCTCCCAGACCGATATTCTGTTCACGTTTCCTTGGTTTTCCTATCAGTATCATTGTACCACAAATCTGCCAAAAAGCAAGAGCGGTAATTTTTAACAATCGAATTCATCAACCGCATTGACACGTTCTTGTAATAAAAACCGCCCACCGAGAAACACTCGGTGGGCGGTTTTGTGTGCGAATCAGAATCCGTAGCCGGCAGGACTGTAATACGCCATATTGGTTTGGCGCACGTCCAAGCGACCAAAGCACGCCACCACGGGTTTGTTCGAAATTACGTGGATGGCATATTGCTCACGGGGAATGAGATATCCCTCTTTGCCGATGGGTTTGTCGAGTCGCAAACAGACGGTGCGCTCGGCATTTAAGTCGAGGGTGATATTGTCGTAAGGTGCTTTGTCCTCAAACAAAATTTTAATGCGAATCTTGGCGTCTTTTTTGGACACGTTGGTAATCATCAGGGCTTCGTGGCCGGGGAAATCGGGATTATCGCCCGCGGGGGGCAGGTCGCCGTCACAAAACACCCAGTTTTTCTTACCGTACATGTTACTCACTCCTTAATGTTTTTCAACGTAGTTGAATAGTTCTTGCTCAAACTCGGGGCAGAGCGGCTCGGCACCGTTTTCGGTGATAACGTAGCACGTCTCCACGCGCAAACCGTGCAGGGTGGGGTGACCAAAGAAGGACACGTCCACGTTGACGATCATATTTTTCTCCAGCACGTCGTCACTGTTCGGACCGAAGAAGGGCGCTTCCGCTTCCATCAAGCCCATCGTGTGTGCAAAGGGACACACCATATATTTGAGATAGCCGCCTTTTTCATACAGTCTACGGCCCGCGGCGTCGATTTGACGACCGGAGTTGCCGATTTTCAGCATCGCCTTGGTGTCCTGCATCACTTCGATCATATCGATGAGGCATTGTTTTTGTTCGGGCGTGTATTCGCCGCTGACCGGAACGGTGTGGCCAAACGTACCGGCATAGCCGTTGATGCGGGGGGCGATGCCGAGCATCACCATTTCGCCGTTTTCCATCACTTTATCGGTCGCGGTCGGTACCACGGCGTTGGAACGCACGCCACTGCCCACGATGGTTTGGTAGGCGAAACTGTTGGCGCCGCGTGCGCGACACACCGCTTCACCCGCGGCCGCCACTTCGTATTCACGGTTGCCGGCTTTCACTTTTTCCGCCATCGCTTTGTACGCATCGTAGCAGAGCATGGTCGCCGTGCGGGCTTGCTCCACTTCCCAATCGCTTTTCACGTAACGGAATTTCAAGTATTCGTCGGTCAGGTCCACGATCTCGCAGGAGGAGAAACCCTCCACCAAATCGCGATGCACGGCATACGGCATATCGGTAGTACCCACCAAGCCGACCTTTTTCACCGGAAATTTGGCGTTCAGTTCCGCAAACAATTCCGGGAAACCAATGATGGTCGCAAGCGGATATTCTTCATCCGGCACCATAAACACCTTGAAACAACGGGTATCGCTGATAGCCGAGGATTGTTTCGCAAACGGCTCGCTTTCGGGACCGCCGAGCAACATCGTGGTACCGTCACGCCCCACCAACACCGCGCCTTTTTCGAATTGACCGCACCAGCCGGTGAGGTACCAGCCGTTCGCCACGTTGAGTTCATCAAAATAGATGACCGCAATGTCGGTGTTCGTGTCGTTTAACAGTTTCACGACCTTGTTGATACGATTTTGCGTTTCTTGTTGATTGAAATACGCCATAATCAGTTCCTCCTTTTATTTTGCACTCCACTCGAAGTCTTCGAGCGGAAACATCGGACGTTTGATACGTTTGAGGTCAAGCCGTGCCAATTCCACGCAACTTGCCCCGTCGGACAACGCAAACAGTTCGCGGTCGGCAAAGGGTTTCAGTTCTTCAAACAAATACCCGAGTTTGACCACCACGATGCGATAACCGAGCAGATCGACGTTCGCCTCGTCAAAATTGCCTTTCTCGATAAACGCACTGCGTTTTTCGGTAAACACCGCGTCCACGTTGCCGAACGACACCGTGATGCTGCGGCCAATGATCTCTTTGGCCCATCCCAAAATACGCCCGTGCGATTTGATCACACCGTTTGTCCCGAATTGTCGGGTGGGGGTACCGTCGGGCAGTTCCCATAACGAATTCACCATATCGTGATCGGTGATACCCGCCACACAGGTCGGCTTATCGGGTGCGGCCGCAAGAAGCAGTTTGAGCAACTCGGTGGTCGTCCCCTCCGCACCCGCGGTGGTGTTATCACCGCTATCGGTGATGAAAATACGGTATTCGTCACCCGCAACGGCACGTTTTACACATTCTTCCGGTAACTCCGCTTCAATCAAAAAGCGGTAATCGTGGCGAGTCGCCCACAGGTCGTTTGCCAACGTTTTGGCAAGGGTTTCGGCGGTGCCCTTATCCGCCGCACTCACCACCGCCGAGGCAGACGTGTTGGGTGCATCGATCCAGCAATGACCGAAGAATAGATTGGCGCCGAAAATATCATCGCGCCCCTCCAAAGCGGACGTCTGTGCTTCCAATGAAGCCAGCGGCTCGTATTTCGTGAGCATCGTGTCGCCTTTGACGAGCATCGGAATCTTTTGCACGAAAGTGTGCGGTTTGATACCGTTTTGCAAGCAATACACCAGTGCCGTAGCGGCGCGCACCTGACTTTCGGGTTGGTCAACGTGAGGCGCGGTCTTATAACCGCACACGATGTCCACGTACTCGCCCAGCTCGTCGGTGATGTTGGCGTGCAGGTCCATTGTAAAGGCGATGAGGCAATCGCGTGATACCACTTCGCGAATTTCTTTGACCAGCTGTAATTCGCCACTGCCGATACCGTCCACCTCCATACTGCCGTGGACATAAATGTAAATACCGTCGGCATCGGGGTGGGCATTCACCGTATCCAAAATTTGATTTTTGTAATACTGATAAATATCGTATTCCACCGTGGCAGAGGGCAAGGCGTTGGCGTAGATGGACGGAATAACCGTAAATCCCGCGTTTTCAAAGATGTCCTTTACCACCAATTTCTTAAAGATATCGTCGCCGACAAAATACTCAAAATCGCTTTTTTGAGGATGCAAATTGGCTTTACTGTTGGATTCACATTGAAAGGAAGCCACAATGATTTTCATACTTTTCCACCTTCCGCTTTTATAGTAACACACCACCGAGAGTGAACAAAGATACAAAAAACGCCGAAAATGGTAAGAAATAAAACAAATGATTATAGAAAAAATTTTTTACCACATTGGGTTGTTTTTTCAAAACGTGTGTGGTATGGTAAGAGTGAGGGATGCGTATGAAAAAGTATTTTACTCATCAAGTGAAAAAAGAAGTGATTGTCAAAGACCTCATCACCATTGAGGCGTTGGAAGTAGGGCGCGGGTTTTGCTATCCCGAGGAAATTCACACCTTTTACGAATGCGCCTACATTGACGCGGGCACGCTCATTTGCCGTACCGAAAACGAGGATGTCGTGTTGGAACAAGGGGACTTTTTGCTCCTCTCGCCCCAAACGGCGCATTCTTACCGCGCGGCAGAAGGGGCGGATGCCTCTTTGTTTATTTTGTGTTTCGGCAGTCACAGCGAGTTGTTGTCCCTTTTGGGCGGTAAAATTGCGCTGAACAAGGAACAAAAACGTCTGGTGTCCGAATTGTTGACAGAGGCCAAAAGTGCCTTTGTATTCCCCTTTAACAGCAAACTGAAGCCGCTGAAACAACCGTTGTTCGGTGCGGGGCAACTGGTGGAAACCACATTGGAAAAACTGCTGATCCATCTCATTCGCGCCCGCATTTCCGGTAACGACGACATTGTGCTGGTGATGAACAGTGTAGAACTGGAAAACAGCTTGTGCAACGACATCATTGTGATGTTAAAAGAGCATTTGTACGCCACCATCACGTTGGACGAGGTCAGCCGACAAACCTTTTACAGCAAAACGTTTTTGAACACCATTTTCAAGAAAAACACGGGTATGCCCATCATGAAATATTTCACCGTCCTCAAAGTGCAGGAGGCAAAAAAGTTGCTTCGCGCCGGTTCGCCCATTGCCACGGTGGCGGCCAAACTGAATTTTGAAAGCGCGACCTATTTCACCAAGGTGTTCAAAAAACACACCGGCATCACCCCCACCGCTTACAAAAAAACCGTACTTTCGTAAACAAAACACGGGCGTGATGCCATAGCATCACGCCCGTGTTCTCTTATTTTCTGCGCGAGATCGTTTTACTCTCGCCCGGTTTCATCATCAAACAATTCTCCGCCAAATCGGGAATGTCAAGTAACAGATACGGTACAAAACTGTCCGCCTGTACGGTCACGCTCGTTTCGTCTTGCGACAACAATCGCACCGTCGGAACGGGTAACGCCAGATCGGCAAACCGCCCTTCGAGGAAGAAACAACGGTCATCCCCCACCTCGCTTTGCAAATCGCACAACACCATCGTCGTCCTCGTCATTTTATGGCGAATCGGTCCGTAATCGGTGGCGTATACCACCGCCGAGGCGTTGGCCGCCACCGCAAAGGAGAAGGTATCCTCCCACAAGCACTCGTCCCGCACGAAATCGTACAGATATACGTGTCCCTTGCCGTTTGTTGCCGTTAACCCATCGTTGCACGCATGCACACGCAACACGCCGTCTACCGTTTCAAGCGACCCTATCACCGCTTTGGCGCACCGTTTAAAGGTATAGTACGACGGCTTGGGGTTGCCGTAATAGTCGATAAGCGACCAGCCGATGCCCGACGGCCAACAATCGTTGAGCATCCAGTACAAAATCCCCGAAGTATAGCCCTTGTGACGGCGGTGTGCTTCCATTGTCAGTCGCACCCATTCGCACTGAATCTCTTGTTGTTTACGCACACGGTCCTCGCCGTTTTGAAAGGTGCCGAACACCTTTTCCGCCAACGTATTCACGTAGTTGAACAACGTGCTTTTGAGTCCGTTGTTGTTCTTGGTGTGGAACTCGGACATCGATTGATCGTCGCCGTAAATATCCTCGTCGGTCAAAAACTTTTGCAAACACGACGCAAACGGCATCCCCATACTCGCTTGTTCCACACTGAACCGTGAAATAAAATGCGAAAAATAGTCACGATAATCGTGGCAATCGGTATCCTGAATGTAATCGAACATCGCACCGAGGTAGTTGGTGTTGTGAGCTGTGCCCACCGTCACCGAGCCGAATTTATCACCGCCGTACGGCGAGGAGGGGAAGAAATACCGATGCGGATCCCACTCGCCCAGTACGGGTTCAATGCCGTAGGTCGCGGCACGGTATCCCCAATGGGTGTTGCTGTTCTCGTCACCGTGAACGGCGTTTTCGTTGTCGCCCGACCACCACGCAAGACACGCGTGATTACGCAAACGACGTGCCGCTTCGGCCGTTTCTTTTTGCAGTTGTGCGATAAACCATTCGTCCTCTTCGGGATACTGACCGCAAGCCATCAAAAAGTCCTGTGTCACCAAAATGCCGAGGCGATCACACGCGTCATAAAAGGCATCTTTTTCAAACAAGCCACCGCCCCATACGCGCACCATATTCACGCCGCCGTCGGCCGATAAGCGGAGCAGTTGCTCGATTTTTTCGTCACATTCGGCGGAGGGAAACGGCTCGCACGGCACCCAACACGCACCTTTGCAAAACACGTTGACGTCGTTGACCAGCACGCTGAACGACGAGGTCACCTCATTATGATCCAACACGGCGATATCCGTATCCTCTTGCAGTTTGCGGGACAAGGCTTGTTCGGCACTGCCTTCTCCGTCGCGTAGTTGCAACACGGTGATTTTGCGAATGCCAAAGGTTACCTCGTGTCGGCTTGTTGCCGTTTCCGCCACCGCTTTGTAGAGCGGTTGTGCACCGTACCCGTGCGGATACCACAACTGCGGTTTCGGGATATCCACCGTTTCTTTCACGGTGGGTTGCAAGATCGTGCGTGTTTTTTGCAACACCACGTTGCCCGCAGGGTCATAAATGGTCAGGTGCAGTCGGTCGCCGCAATCCGCAAAATCACGCAAGGTCACCTCCCATTTCACCTGTGCGGCATCGGGGGTGATATCCGCAGTATACACATAGGTGTGATCAATGTCGTTTTGACGATGAACCTCCAGACGTACATCTTTGTAAATGCCCATCGTCACAAACCGATCCACCCAGTCCCATCCATAGGTGCATTGCATCCGTCGGGTATACAACCGTTCAAAGGTGAAAGCGGCAGGACGTTGTGCACACCCCTCCACTTCACGCACAGGGGAACGAAACCGCACTTCCAAACGATTTTCGCCCACACGCAACACACCGTCCGTCAAAAAGGCGTGTGCGTAAAACATATTGTCACTCTCGCCAATCTTGACGCCGTTCAAATACACGGTCGCATACGTGTCCAATCCGTCAAACTCCACATAGGTATGCGGCTCTGCTTTCTCGATGGTAAAGGTGCGAGCATACGTGAAATCATGCTTTTCAATCCACTGCACGGTTTTGGCATTGTCACGGTAATACGGGTCCGCAATGCGACCTGTACGCCACAAATCGGTGTGGATACACCCCGGCACCTGTGCATCAATGTCAAACGGCACTTGTTGTTCGTCAAGCCCCGTCACACGCCACACTCCGTTTAGGTTCATACGCTCATCCCCTTTTCGGTTGTATCATACCACACCGCCCCTAAATAAGCAAGATGAAAACGCCCTATTGACTTTCGAAAAAAACAATGCTACACTGTTTTTGTCAGGGAAACCCTATGAAAGTAGTTGCATAAGGCTAATTGTTTTTGTTTTTTATGCAAGTGGGAAACAAAAGCAGCGTGTTTTATAAACATTATTTTGATAAGGTAAACCTTGTACACGGTACAAAGCTTTCCGTTTTTTGGTAAGCTTTATTTGTGTTGCAAGGTTTTTTGTTTTCTCTGGCAAAAAAGTTTAGGAGGAAACACTATGGAACGAATCAAACTGTCCGCAAACGAAAAAACCATCATCAAAGGGGTGATTCGCGAAAAAACGGGATATTTGATTGGCAGTTCGCTGCTGTTAAATCAAATATTCACACGAAGTTCCCTTGCCGCCGAATTGGGAGAAACCAGCAACGAAGTACTGGAATTTATCGGCGATCAAGTACTGAATCTCTACGTTACCAAACGCATTGCCGATCGGTGCGGTGCCATTTCGCCCACTAAGGGATATGCCTTCTGCATTCGCGAAAACCGCTTTACGCAAATCAAGCAACAACTCGTCAACAATCAAACACTTGCACGCATTATAGACGACTGGGGAATCGCGCAATATCTGCTTTTGGGCAAAAGCGACGTCCATAATCACGTCGGCGACGAACCAAAAGTGAAAGCCGATTTGTTGGAAGCCATCATCGGCGGGATTGCCGTCAGTTGCAACTGGGATGCCGCCGTTTTGGAACAAGCCGTCTCCCAAGCGTTAAATATCAACACCGCGCTTGATACTATGATTCAAGCCGAATGCGAAAAACACGACATCACCCTTGACAATGCCGTTACCCGCTTGAAGGAACTGGCGGAAAAAGGGCACTGTTCTATGCCAAGATATTCCTTTTCCGCCCCCGAATATCTCGGGTACGACGAAGAAGGAAATCCTCGGTGGGGTTGTTCGTGCGCTATTACCGATGACAAAACAGGTTATCAAAGAGGTGTGCTTGCCGCTTCAAAAAAAGACGCCAAAAAAGCCGTTGCCTATCTCCTCTTGTGTGCACTGCTGGAATTGCCCAACCAATACGGGCCGAACCACCACACACCGTGTTGGGTGTATCGAAACGGCGTACTATCGCCCGATTTAAAGGAGCGTGTGTAAGTATGCCAAAATGGTGTTTTAATTACGATTCCGGGGAGTACGAAGATATAGATAAAGACGGTTACAGTTGGACACAAGGCGAGTATGTGTATAATTGGGATGACAGCGACTATCGCCGAGAAGAAGAAGAGGAAGAACAACGCCGTCTTAACGACGAAGATGACGATTGGTAATAAAAAAGCGGGTGTTTCACCCGCTTTTTTATCGTTTGAAATGAATGAGATGGGCAATACCCGGGATGCTTTCGCCTTGTTGGGAGGAGGTGGGTGACATCAGTGCACCCGTGGCAACAAACAAACCGTCCCTCCACACGCCGCGTTCCAAATTGCCCAAAATGAGCGAGCACAGCACCGACGCCGAACAACCGCACCCCGACGCACCCGCGTGCACGTCCTGTGTTTCGCGGTCAAACAGCAACAAACCGCAGTCGAAATAGTTGTCACCGAGCGGCAGGTGTTCCCCCGCCATTTAGGTTTTTAACAGGTCGCTTCCCTCGGCGGCCAAATCGCCCGTCGCCACGAAATCGTAGTCGTCGGGGCGGGTGCCCGTATCCTCAAAAAAGCGCGTGAGCGTGTCCGCCGCCGCGGGTGCCATCGCCGCGCCCATATTGTTCATATCGGTGATTCCCGCATCCACGATGCGACCGATACATGCCTCGGCTATATGCACCGTGCCGCCGCCAAGCCCCACGATCACCGCGCCGGACGCGGTGGCGGTCCACTGTGACGTGGGGGTGCGTTGACTGCCGTATTCCAGCGGAAACCGAAACTGCCGTTCGGCGGTGCAAAAATGCGACGAGGTGACCGCCGCCGCCACGTCGGCGGCACCGCTGTCCACCAAAATGGAGGCGAGCGCCAACGTTTGCGCCATGGTGGAACACGCGCCGAACTGGCCGAGAAGCGGCACCCCCATTTCGCGCAACCCAAAGGTGGACGCGATGTTTTGGTTAAGCAGGTCACCGCTGAACAGCACGTCCACCTGCGACGGTGAAAACCCCGCTTTGTCCAGCGCACGGGTGAGCGCTTCTTTTTGCAAGCGGCTTTCTGCCTTTTCCCACGTTTTTTCACCCATTTTCGTGTCGGTAAACACCGCGTCAAATCCGGCACCGAGCGGACCTTCGCCCTCTTTTTTACCCACGACCGACGCATACCCGAGCACCGTCGGACGCCCCGACAACACCACCGTGTGTTTTCCTTTTCTCTCCGCCAACCCACATTCCTCCAACACTTTTTGTTGGTATGTGCCGTTCGGCGCGCAAATATACAAAAAACGGACGAGTCGCTTACTCGTCCGTTTCGTTTTTATTCTTCGGGGCGTTCCCAGTTGTGCCACACGTTTTGCACGTCGTCGTTGTCTTCCAACGCGTCCAACAATTTTTCCATTTTGATGATGGACTCTTCGTCGGTCAACGCGGTGTACACGTCGGGCACCATTTCCACTTCGGCGGAAACGAACGCATAGCCTTTGGCTTCCAGATCGTCACGCACGGCGGAGAAATCTTCCGGCTCGGTGGTGATCTCGAACACGTCTTCGTCTGCCGCAAAGTCGGAGGCGCCGGCTTCCAGCGCGTCTTCCATCACGGTGTCTTCCGAAAGGCCTTCCGCTTCGATGACCAACACGCCTTTTTTGTTAAACATAAAGCTCACGCAACCCGTTTGGCCGAGGTTGCCGCCGAACTTGTCGAAATAGTGGCGCACGTCGGCGGCGGTACGGTTGCGGTTATCGGTCAACGTTTCCACGATGACGGCGATGCCGTTCGGGCCGTAGCCTTCGTATTGCAGGGCTTCGTAGTTGTCGCCGCTGCCCTCGCCCGCCGCTTTTTTGATGATGCGGTCGATGTTGTCGTTGGGCACGTTGTTGGCTTTCGCTTTGGCGATGGCGTCTTTCAGTTTCGAGTTTGACGCGGGGTCGGCCGAGCCGCCCTCTTTCACCGCCACCGCGATCTCACGACCCATTTTGGTGAATATCTTGGCTTTTTGGCCGTCCGTCTTTTCTTTTTTGCGTTTAATGTTATTCCATTTGGAATGTCCCGACATGGATAAGACTCCTTTTTTACACGGCGAAGTTGCCGTTTTCTCACACAAAGGACAGTATACCACACATTTTTGCGGAACGCAACGAAAATTTTACGCATACTTCGCGCGCACCGCGACACACTACCGTTGAGGTGTTGCGCAAATGAAAGTGACCAATCGGGAATACCAATCTCTCACCAAACGGCACGCGCCGAAATCGCCGCTTCTCAAGGATTGCGTGTGGGCGTTCACGGTCGGCGGCACGCTGTGCGCACTCGCGCAGATCGTCATCGATTTCGCCGCACGGTACGGATACGACGACAAAACCGCACGCTTGTGCGGATCGCTGTCGCTCATCGCACTCAGCGTGTTGCTCACGGCGCTCAACGTCTACGACAACGTCGCCAAACACGCGGGCGCGGGCACGCTCGTCCCCATCACGGGGTTTGCCAACGCCATGGCCTCCCCCGCGCAAGAGTTTAAAACGGAGGGCTTCATTCTTGGTCTTGGCGCCAAGATGTTTACCATAGCAGGCCCCGTCATCGTCTACGGCACGGTGGCGAGTGTGGTATATGGGGTTGTGTATTGGATAATACAGATGATATCAATACTAATCGGCACCGAGCAATCGGTGCCGAATAATCGTTAACCTACTATTTCGATAGTAATTACGCAGGACAGAAAGGCGATGATATAGGAGCCGTTTTCTGCCGCTCCCCAGAAGTCGATCACCCTCATTTCATCTGAATTGTGCAACAATTGATGAGGCTTTCTATTTGCTTAAAC
>JAFSFY010000001.1 GCA_017434985.1 Clostridia bacterium
CGCTTGAACGCGCCGCCAAAGCGGGAATTCCTACGGCTACACTACTCAAGAAAGATTGTGGTTCTCAAGAAGCCTTTGAACAGGCAATCGTGGAATTGTTGGAGAAAAACAACATCGATATTATTGTGCTGGCCGGATTTATGGCGATTCTCAGTGAGAATTTCACCAAGCGGTATCCCAAGCGCATCATCAACGTTCACCCCGCACTGATCCCGTCTTTTTGCGGGAAGGGATTTTATGGCTTGCACGTGCACGAAGCGGCACTTGCCTACGGCGTCAAAGTGACCGGTGCTACGGTACATTTTGTCAATGAGATTCCCGATGGTGGCGAGATCATTTTGCAAAAAGCGGTAGACGTGTTACCTGATGACACGCCCGAAACGTTGCAGCGGCGCGTGATGGAACAAGCGGAATGGAAACTCCTTCCCGCTGCGGTCGAGCTTGTTTGCAACCAACTGTAACAGAAAGAAAAGGTGTAAAAAATGGCTTTGTATGATTTGAAAACTCTGTTGTCTGACAATACCTATCCCGGTCGCGGCATTGTGGTCGGCAAATCGGCCGACGGTAAAAACGCGATGATCGCCTATTTTATTATGGGTCGCAGTGTGAATAGCCGTAACCGCGTATTTGAAACGTTTGAAAACGGTATGCGTACCAAAGCATTTGACGAATCCAAACTTGCCGATCCCAGCTTGATCATCTACAATCCGTATTTGCACCTGGATAACATCGACATCGTGACTAACGGTGACCAAACCAACACGGTGTATGACTACATAAACGAAAATGGGGAAGACGGCTACGCGTTTGAAAAATCGCTTCACACCCGTGAGTTTGAACCGGACGCCCCCAACTTTACCCCTCGCATTTCGGCGATCTTGCACTACGGGGACAATGATTTCCGCTATAAACTCTCTATCTTGAAAAGTAACAACGGCAACCCCGAGGCGTGCCAACGCTACTTCTTCAGTTATATGCCGCTTGACGGTATCGGCCATTTCATTCACACCTACAAATGTGACGGTGACCCGATTCCCTCGTTTTTCGGTGAGCCCGAAGAGGTAGCTCTGCCCAACACGGCGGAGGAACTGGCCGATTTGGTATGGAATAACTTGAACGAGGACAACAAGGTGTCCTTGTTTGTCCGCTCGGTGCCGCTGGATGGCAGCGCCCCTACGCAATTGATCATCAACAAAAACAAATAAGGAGCGACTGAATATGAAAGAATTTGAACTCAAATATGGTTGCAACCCCAATCAAAAACCGGCCAAGATCTTTATGAACGACGGCACGGAACTGCCGATTGAAATTTTAAGCGGTCGCCCCGGTTACATTAACTTTATGGATGCCTTTAACTCGTGGCAACTTGTCAAAGAACTCAAAGAGGCTCTCGGCCTGCCTGCCGTTACCTCTTTTAAACATGTCAGTCCTACGTCGGCGGCGGTGGGTATTCCGTTGTCGGAAAATCTCAAAAAAGCCTGCTTTGTGGCCGATGTAGAGGGGTTGGACGACTCGCCTCTTGCCTGCGCGTATGCGCGTGCTCGCGGTACCGACCGTATGTGTTCTTTCGGCGATTGGGTTGCGCTTTCCGACGTATGCGACGTGACCACCGCCAAGATGATCAAACGCGAAGTGTCCGACGGCGTGATCGCTCCCGGATACGAACCCGAAGCCTTGGAGATCCTCAAATCCAAGCGAAAAGGTAACTACAACGTGGTGAAAATTGACCCGAACTACGTGCCGCAACCCATTGAGCAAAAGCAGGTGTTCGGCATCACCTTTGAACAAGGCCGCAACAACTTTGAAATCAACCGTGAATTGTTGTCCGATTTGGTAACGGCCAACAAGGAGCTTCCCGAAAGCGCGGTGCGCGATCTCATCATCGCGCTCATCACGCTCAAATATACACAATCCAACTCGGTTTGTTACGCGGTGGACGGACAAGCCATCGGCGTGGGTGCGGGCCAACAATCGCGTATCCACTGCACCCGTTTGGCAGGTGACAAGGCTGATACGTGGTTCTTGCGCCAAAATGACAAAGTACTGAATTTGCCTTTCCGTGCCGATCTCGGTCGTCCCGAGCGTGACAACGTGATCGACGGATACATCAACCAAAACGAAGAAGACGTGTGCGCCGACGGCAATTGGCAAAAATACTTCACTGCGCAACCCGAACCGTTGACGGCTGCCGAAAAACGCGCCTTTCTTGATGCGCAAGACGGTGTGGCGCTCGGCTCGGATGCCTTCTTCCCGTTCGGTGACAATATCGAACGTGCCAAGAAAAGCGGTGTGAAATACATTGCCGAGCCCGGCGGTTCGATTCGTGACGATCAAGTGATCGAAACGTGTGATAAATACGATATGGTGATGGCCTTTACCAAAATGCGCCTGTTCCACCATTAATGGAGGAAAACCATGAAATTGATGGTTGTCGGTGGTGGCGGTCGCGAACACGCCATCATCAAAAAATTGAAAGAAAATCCCGCAGTGGAACACATCTATGCGCTCCCCGGCAACGGCGGCATTGCGGCCGATGCCACCTGCGTGGACATCGGCGCGAAAGATATTGACGCGATTGTCAACTTTGCGGTGGAAAATGGCATTGATTATGCTGTTGTCGCACCCGACGATCCGTTGGTGCTCGGTGCGGTGGATGCACTGGAAGAAAAGGGAATTCCTTGCTTTGGCCCTCGCGCCAATGCGGCCATTATTGAAGGCAGCAAGGTGTTTTCCAAAGATTTGATGAAAAAATACGGCATTCCCACCGCTGCATACGAAGTGTTCACCGATATGGACAAGGCACTTGCGTATTTGAAAACCGCGCCGATTCCCACGGTAATCAAAGCCGATGGTTTGGCGCTGGGTAAAGGCGTCATCATTGCTGCCACGCGCGAGGAAGCGGAAGACGCCGTTCGCTCCATGATGGCAGATAAAGTGTTTGGCGACAGCGGAAGCCGCATTGTGATCGAAGAATTTCTCACCGGTCCCGAAGTATCGGTCCTGTCCTTTACCGATGGTAACGTGGTCGTCCCGATGATCTCGTCAATGGATCACAAACGTGCCGGTGACAACGATACGGGCCTCAATACCGGCGGTATGGGCACGGTGGCGCCCAACCCGTATTATACGTCCGCTATTGCCGAAGAGTGTATGAACACCATCTTCCTGCCCACCATCAAGGCAATGAACGCGGAAGGCAGAACCTTTAAAGGTTGTTTGTATTTTGGGTTGATGCTTACGCCGAACGGTCCCAAAGTAATCGAATACAACTGCCGTTTCGGTGATCCCGAAACGCAGGTGGTGTTGCCGCTTCTCAAAAGCGATTTATTGACGGTAATGCAGGCGGTTACCAACGGTACCCTTGCCGAAACCACCGTGGAATTTGCCGATGCACACGCGTGTTGTGTCATTATGGCCTCGAAGGGCTATCCGTCCGCTTATGAAAAGGGATTTGAAATGACGATCCCCGAAACGGTTGCCGATACGGTATACGTTGCCGGTGCTTCGTTAAAAGACGGCAAATTGCTCACAAACGGCGGTCGTGTGTTGGGCGTTACGGCGGTTGCCGACACCCTTTCGGAGGCAATTGAAGAAGCTTATGCCCGTGTGAAAACGATTTCGTTTGAAAATGCGTATTATCGCAATGACATTGGTGCGCGAGCACTGAAAGCAGGGGAGAATCACTGATGGTCTATCGTGTATTTGTGGAAAAGAAACCCGAACTTGCCTACGAGGCAAAGTCGTTACTAAATGATGCGCGCACGTTACTCGGCATCACCACGTTAGAAAACGTGCGCATTATCAACCGCTACGATGCGGAAAACATCGCTGCGGATCTCTTTGATTATGCCAAAGGTACCGTTTTCTCCGAACCGCAATTAGATATGGTATCCGACGCGGTAAATACGGACGGTGCTACGGTGTTTGCCGTAGAATATCTGCCCGGTCAGTTTGATCAACGTGCCGACTCGGCGGCGCAATGTATCCAAATCATCTCGCAAGGTGAACGCCCCACCGTTCGTACGGCGAAAGTGTACGTACTGTACGGTGCGTTGACCGAGGCACAGATTGCCGAAATCAAAAAATACGTCATCAACCCCGTGGAAGCGCGTGAGGCAACGCTCGAAAAACCCGAAACGCTGCAGGCAAAATATGACATTCCGACCGAAGTACAAACGCTTAATGGCTTCATTGAGTTGGATCGTAACGGTTTGGAAGCCTTTGTGAAGCAATACGGTTTGGCGATGGATACCGACGACATTGCGTTCTGTCAGGCCTATTTCCGCAGTGAAAAACGCGATCCCACCATCACCGAAATTCGCATGATCGATACCTATTGGTCGGATCACTGCCGTCATACCACCTTCCTCACGCAGATCGATACGGTCACCTTTGAGGACGAGTTGTTGCAAAAAGCGTATAACGAATATTTGGCTGTTCGTGAGGAACTTGGTCGCACCAAACCGATCTGCTTAATGGATCTGGCCACGGTGGCGGTCAAATACCTCAAAAAACACGGCAAGTTGGATAAATTGGACGAATCTGAAGAAATCAACGCTTGCACGGTGAAGATTACCGTTAACGTGGACGGAAAAGACGAACCGTGGTTGTTGCTCTTTAAAAACGAAACGCACAACCATCCCACCGAAATTGAGCCGTTCGGCGGTGCTGCTACTTGTATCGGCGGTGCCATTCGTGACCCGTTGTCTGGTCGTTCATATGTGTACGGCGCTATGCGCGTGACGGGTGCGGCCGATCCGCTCAAACCCGTAAATGAAACCATCAAAGGCAAATTGCCGCAACGCAAGATCGTCACGACGGCGGCGGCAGGCTATTCCTCTTACGGTAACCAAATCGGTTTGGCCACCGGCATTGTGGATGAGTTGTATCATCCCGGTTATGCAGCCAAACGTATGGAGATCGGTGCCGTTATCGCGGCTGCTCCTGCTGAAAACGTCCGCCGTGAACGCCCCGATCCCGGTGATATCGTCATTCTTCTCGGCGGTAGCACGGGTCGCGACGGTTGCGGCGGTGCAACCGGTTCTTCCAAGTCACACACGGTGGAATCGCTTGAAACGTGCGGTGCCGAAGTGCAAAAAGGTAACGCACCCGAAGAACGCAAATTACAACGCCTGTTCCGCAACGGTGAAGCTTGCCGTATGATCAAACGTTGCAACGACTTTGGTGCGGGTGGCGTTTCGGTCGCCATCGGCGAATTGGCGGACGGTTTGAAGATCGATCTCAATGCCGTTCCGAAGAAATACGAAGGTCTTGACGGTACCGAGATCGCCATCAGCGAATCGCAGGAACGTATGGCGGTCGTAGTGGAAGAAAAGGACGTTGCACGTTTCCTCGAATTGGCCGAAACCGAGAACCTGCAAGCGGTTCCCGTTGCCGTTGTGCAAGCGGATCCGCGTCTGGTGATGCAGTGGAACGGCAAAACGATTGTGGATATCAGCCGCGAATTCCTCAATTCCAACGGTGCCGAAAAGCACATTGACATTACGCCTGCCAAACCGGCGGCTTATCAAAAGAAAATTAGCGGTACTTTCACTGAAAACTTGAAAGCGGCGGCTGCCGATTTGAACATCTGCTCCAAACGCGGCCTTTCCGAACGTTTTGACTCCACCATCGGCGCGGGTACGGTGCTGATGCCGTTTGGCGGCAAACATCAGTTGACCCCCATCCAAGCGATGGTGCAAAAGATCTCGGTGGAAAAACAACATACCGACGATTGCTCCTATATGTCGTGGGGTTACAACCCCTTCATCACCGAAAAAAGCCCGTATCACGGTGCCTATTTGGCGGTGGTGGAATCGGTGTGTAAACTGATTGCCACGGGTGCTTCGTTCGAAGACGTGTATTTGACCTTCCAAGAATATTTTGAGCGTCCCGGTAAAGACGGAAAACGTTGGGGTAAACCCTTGGCCGCGTTGCTCGGCGCGTTCATGGCACAAAAAGAGTTGCAGATCGGCTCCATCGGCGGTAAAGACTCGATGAGCGGTAGTTTTGAGGATCTGGATGTGCCGCCGACGCTTGTTTCCTTTGCGGTGACCACCGGTAAGGTGGGGGAGGTCGTTTCTCCCGAGTTCAAACAAGCCGGTAACAAGGTAATCCGCATCACCCCGACCTACAATGCCGACGGTTTGCCGGATACGGAATCCCTCCTTGCTACGTTCAACACCGTTACCGAATTGTTGCGTAGCGGCAAAGCCGTTTCTTGCTATACCCCCGGTCACGGCGGCGTGGGCGAAGCGGTGATGAAAATGGCGTTCGGTAACGGCTTTGGTTTCCGCTTTGCGGATACTCTTTGCCCGCACTGCATTTTCAGTTATGCCTACGGTTCTTTCCTGTTGGAAGTGACCGAAGATGTTGAAATCGGAACGTTCATCGGCACGGTTACCGATGATGCCCTCTTTACCTTAGGCGATGAAACGGTATCTGCCAACGAACTTCTCAAAATCTATGAAGATAAACTCGAGAGTGTTTACAGCTGTAACATTCCCGCACGTGAACAACCGATGGAAACCATCTCCTTTAACGGCGAGGTCAATCGCACTGCCCCCGCCATTAAGGTTGCCAAGCCCAAAGTGCTTATTCCGGCGTTCCCCGGCACCAACTGCGAATACGATTCGGCAAAAGCGGTTCGCGATGCGGGTGCCGAACCTGAGATTATGGTGATCAACAACCTCTCGGCAGCGGGCATCGCACGCAGTGTGGAACAGTTTGCCGACAAGCTCAAGGCTGCGCAAATGGTGTTTATTCCCGGTGGTTTTTCGGGCGGTGACGAGCCGGACGGCAGCGGCAAATTCATTACCGCTTTCTTCCGCAATGCTGCTATCAAAGAGGGCGTCAGCGATCTGCTTGACAACCGCGACGGTTTGATGTGCGGTATCTGCAACGGTTTCCAAGCGCTCATCAAGTTGGGTCTCGTGCCGTACGGTAAGATCATCGACACCGATGAATCTTGTCCCACCTTGACCTTTAACACCATTGCCCGTCACCAATCCCGCATCGTGCGCACGCGTATCGCGTCGAACAAATCGCCGTGGTTGGCATTGACCAACGTGGGTGATATCTACAACGTGCCGATCTCGCACGGTGAAGGTCGCTTCTTGGCAAGTGACGAACTGATTGCCCAACTGAAGAAAAACGGTCAAATTGCCACGCAATACGTCGATTTGGACGGGAATGCTACGACCGACGTACATTTCAACCCCAACGATTCGATGTTCGCCATTGAGGGGATCACCTCGCCCGATGGCCGTGTGTTCGGTAAGATGGGACACAGTGAGCGTATCGGCAACGGTTTGTATAAAAACGTTGCGGGTGACTACGACATTCAGATGTTTAAAGCGGCCGTGAAATACTTTAAATAAGAAGGGAAGAGAACCAATGAACTTTTTTGAAGAACTTCAAAACTTTGATGCCGAAGTGGCAGGCGCTTGTGCTAAAGAATTGGAACGCCAACAACACAACATTGAATTGATCGCTTCGGAAAATATTGTTTCCAAAGCCGTTTTGTTGGCGGCCGGTGGTGTTCTCACCAACAAATACGCCGAAGGTTACCCCGGCAAACGCTATTACGGCGGTTGCCAATGCGTGGACGTGGTGGAAGACATCGCGCGCGAGCGTGCCAAGAAACTCTTTGGCGCCGAACACGCCAACGTGCAACCGCACAGCGGTGCCAATGCCAACTTGGCCGTGTTTTTCGCCCTGCTTAACCCCGGTGACACCGTGATGGGTATGAATCTGCAACAAGGCGGTCACCTGTCCCACGGTTCCCCTGTGAATATTTCGGGTAAATATTTCAACATTGTGCCGTACGGTGTCAATGACGAAACCGAAACCATCGACTATGATGAAATGCGCCGTTTGGCGTTGGAATGCAAACCGAAACTCATCGTTGTCGGTGCCAGCGCGTATTCGCGTATTATCGATTTCAAACGTTGCCGCGAAATCGCCGACGAAGTGGGCGCCTACCTGATGGTGGATATGGCACACATTGCCGGTTTGGTGGCGGCGGGGGTTCACCCGTCTCCCGTGCCGTATGCCGACGTGGTGACGACCACCACGCATAAAACCTTGCGCGGTCCTCGCGGCGGTATGATTCTCTGCAAAGAAGAACTCGCCAAACAGATCGACAAAGCCATTTTCCCCGGTACGCAAGGCGGTCCGCTCATGCACATCATCGCGGCCAAAGCCGTCGCACTCGGCGAAGCGATGACCGACGAATTTAAGGCATACCAAGAACAAGTGGCGAAAAACGCGCAAGTGTTGTGCGCTCGCTTGCTTGAAAACGGTATGGAAGTGGTGTCCGGCGGTACGGACAACCATCTGATCTTGCTCAAACTCACCAACTGCGGTGTGACGGGTAAGGAATTGGAACATCGTTTGGACGAAGTGCACATCACGGCCAACAAAAACACCATTCCCAACGACCCCAACAGCCCGTTTGTGACCAGCGGTTTGCGTATCGGTACGCCTGCGGTTACCACGCGCGGTTTCAAAGAAGCGGAAATGATCAAAATTGCCGATTGGCTGTGCGACATTATTCGTGACTTTGATGGTTGCAAGGAACGCGTGTCGGCAGAAGTGCAAGAACTGTGTGCCAAATTCCCCATCTATGACTAAACGAGGTGATTTCCGATGGCTTTTTTGAGCGATATTGAAATCGCGCAAGCGTGTGAAATGAAACCCATTTCCGATATTGCCAAGGTCGCGCACGTGGACGAATCGTATTTGGAACACTATGGTCGTTACAAGGCCAAGGTGGATCCTGCTCTGCTTCGCGATACCGACCGTGAAGACGGCAAGTTGATTTTGGTTACTGCCATTACGCCTACCCCGGCAGGTGAGGGAAAAACCACCACCACCATCGGTTTGGCGGACGGTCTTAAACTCATCGGTAAAGACGTGACGGTTGCCTTGCGCGAACCGTCTCTCGGTCCTGTATTCGGCGTCAAAGGCGGTGCCGCGGGTGGCGGTTATGCTCAAGTGGTGCCGATGGAAGATATCAACCTGCATTTTACCGGCGATTTTCACGCCATTGGTGCGGCGAACAATCTGTTGGCCGCGATGCTGGATAACCATATCCAACAAGGCAATGCGCTCGGCATTGACGTGCGTAAGATCACGTGGAAACGCTGCGTGGATATGAACGATCGTCAATTGCGCTTTGTGGTGGACGGTATGGGCGGCAAAGCCAACGGCGTCCCGCGTGAAGACGGGTTTGATATTACTGTTGCCAGTGAAATTATGGCGGTGTTGTGCCTTTCCTCGTCCATCACCGATTTGAAAGAACGGTTGTCGCGCATCATTGTCGGCTATACCTACGACGACAAACCTGTTACTTGCGGTGAGCTCAAAGCCGCAGGCGCAATGACGGCGCTCCTCAAGGATGCCATCAAACCCAACTTGGTGCAAACGTTGGAGGGCACGCCTGCGTTCGTGCACGGCGGCCCATTTGCCAACATCGCCCACGGTTGCAACTCGGTAATGGCAACCAAATTGGCACTCAAAATGGGTGACTATACGGTTACCGAAGCCGGATTTGGCGCGGACCTCGGTGCTGAGAAATTCCTCGACATCAAATGCCGTATGGCGGGTCTCACTCCCGATGCGGTTGTGGTGGTCGCCACCGTTCGTGCGCTCAAAATGCACGGCGGTCTTCCCAAAACCGAACTCGGCAACGAGGATTTGGCGGCTCTTGAAAAGGGCATTCCCAACCTGCTTCGCCACGTATCCAATATCAAAAATGTGTATAAACTGCCCTGTGTGGTGGCTGTCAACCGTTTCCCGACCGATACCGACGCGGAAATCGAGTTTATTATGGCAAAATGCCGCGAACTCGGCGTCAACACGGTTCTTTCCACCGTGTGGGCAGAGGGCGGAAAAGGCGGCGTAGAACTTGCGAAAGAGGTCGTCCGTTTGTGCGAGGAAGAGAAAGGCGATTTTACCTTCTCTTACGAAACAGATGCTTCCATTGAGGAGAAGATCGAAGCCGTTGTGAAAAAGGTGTATGGCGGCGACGGTATTACCGTATTGCCTGCGGCCAAAAAACAGATGGCGCAGTTGACGGCACTTGGTTTTGGTAATATGCCGATTTGTATCGCCAAAACGCAGTACAGTTTCTCCGACGATCCCACGAAACTCGGCGCACCCACCGGCTTCAAAGTGACCATCAAAAACGTTAAAGTGTCCGCCGGTGCCGGCTTTATCGTGGTGTTGACAGGGGATATCCTCACCATGCCCGGCCTTCCCAAATCGCCCGCCGCTGAACGCATCGACGTGGACGAGAATGGTAAGATTATCGGATTGTTCTGATCAGTGATAACAAAAAAGCACACCCATTAAAACGGGTGTGCTTTTTTCAGTGCACGGGCGGTTATTGCCACTCTTCTTTCAATATAAATTGTGTTCCAACAGGGAATTTAAAATACTCGTCTGTACCTTTGTCGATCAATACGAGTGTTTTTTCGTCTTTGACTTCAAAGGTGAATGTGGCATTTTGGGAAACGGCAATCAGTTTATCCTTTTTAATCGTATAGGTGCCATATTCGGCATAGGACATCGCAATGCTTGCGCCGAATACAAACTCGTTTTTTTCGGTATCCAGAGAGATGTATGCCGGGTTCGAGGATTCATCCACGGTGGGAGTGCAATAAAAACCGGCGGATAATGTCGGTGTGTTGTTTTGTGGTTGACAGCCGATTAAACACAAAATCAAAGTGAAAAAGATTGCAAAAACGAGAGAATGCTTTTTCATGTTTGTATCATCACGTTCCTTTCAAGCGGAAGAATACCATAATCTGTTTTAGATGTCAATGTTTTATCGTTGCAAACGTATAAAGTGAAATCGTTCGCTTTCGCTCACGGTGAAATCAAAGGCTAACGCCTTTGGTGAAATATTTTGCTAAAGCAAAATGTGAAATTAAATCCACCCATCCGCCGTCGAGGCGAATTTCACCCAACGAAGTTGGATTTCATCGCAGCAGGCGATTTCACCCACCCGTAAGGGTGGATTTAGTTGAAAAAGACAGATTCCTGTCGGAATCTGTCTTTTTCTGTCTATGGGCTACAAAAAAGATATTTTCGGCAGTTTTGCGTATGAATTCGAACTCTTACATAAAATAA
>JAFSFY010000046.1 GCA_017434985.1 Clostridia bacterium
AATGTTTTATGGTTGATAGCTTCAATTTGTTGGTTTTTTTGGACACTTATAAATGTTTTTGAGTTATTAACGGATGTTCCTTTTATAATAAGCGTTTGTGGTACAATTTTTATATTTGCTGCTGTTGTGGTACATCTAGTGCTTTTAATTAAAAGCATTAGAGATAAGAAAAAATAGCGATAGAAAGTTGAAATAAAAGATAATCAGGTTTTTCGACTGGTTCCATTTTGAGTGTCGGTTCCTTTGAAAAAATCAATGTGCTATGCGAAAACGCATCCACCGAACGGCGGATGCGTTTTCTTAATCCAAATTGAAAATACCGCCTTCGAGGGCGCTGCGGGCGGCCAAAATATACTTGCCGCTGTCTAACGGGTCAACACTGCGGCGCTTGGACGTAGCGCCGAGCTCGAGGGGGCATTCCTTGTAACCGTGAAGTTTAACACTCATCGTACCGCGGCCGCTTGTAAAGGTGGCGAGGGTGATGGCGTAATCCAGGCTCGATTGCACGGGGATTAAAGTGTTAAGGATAACGCGATCGCCGTCGTGAACGCTGTCGATGACCTCACCGCGCATGGCGATGACGTCGCTCATCACGCGGCCGACGTGTTCGCTCGGCAGGATAAACCGCACGGTCAAGATCGGTTCAAGCAAGGTGCTGCCGCCGCGCTGTAACCCGTCTTGAATCGCCATCGGCGTGGCCACGATAAAATCAAGCGGATGGGTGTGCACCAAATGATGCTCGCCGTCGACCAATTTGATGTTTACGTCGGTCACCTGCCATCCCAAACGACCTTGATTCAGTGCGAGGGGGATGGCTTGTTCCACTTGATGCTGATACCGCGCCATAATGTTTTTGACCGGCACTTCGGAGGAGAAGGTAACGCCGCTTCCGCGCTCGGCCGGCGTGATTTCGAATTTCAATACCGCCCAACAAGGTTTCGGCATGGTATAGGCAACGAATCCGACGCACGGGGAGGTAACGGTTTCTTTATAAATGATAGCCGGGGTGCCAAAGGTAACCGAAAGATCAAAGCGGGTCTGCAACAATTCTTCGATGATCTCCAATTGGATGGTCCCCATAACGCGCAGGTGCAACTCGTTGAAGGTGCGAACATATTGTACTTCTAACAGCGGGTCTTCCCCTGACAAGATCTCACACGCGCGGCGCAAGTCCTGCATCCGCTCGGGGTCAGAGGGGATGACTTGAACGGTGATGAGCGGCGTTCTCAACCGCCCCGCCTCGATTTGACGATCCAAGCCGTCTGCATTTCCTAACACCTGACCGATCGGCACGTTGCCAAGCCCGTAAACGATACCGATCTCGCCTGACGATAAGCGACCGACGGGGGAAAGGTTGGCGTCGTAAATTTGGGTGATTTTGTGTTGTGCGTGTTTGCGTTCGCCGGTGAACGGGTCGATACCGTCGTCAAGCGTGAGGCTCGCACGGGTTTCCAAAGTGCCACCATACAAGCGCACCCAAACGCCGCGTCCCAAGTTTTTGTCTTGCTGTGCGGCAAAGACGACACCGCACAATTCATCCGTTTGCTTCGGCGCGGGAAGGTAATTTACAATGGCATCCAACAACGCGGCGATGCCGTCGTTTTTCAAGGCAGAACCACATAAGAGGGGATAGGCGCGATTGCGATGGGTGAGTTCTCGCAACTTACTGTCCAACAGTTCTTGCGAAAACGACTCGCCGCCCAAATATCGCTCCAGCAAGTCGTCCCAATTATCGCAGATCAATTCGCTCACCGCAACGGTATCCGTGGGGGAAACGACTGCAGAAGTCAACAACCGACGAATTTGTGCCGTCACTTGCGGCACGTTGGCGTTTTCACGATCGGTTTTGTTGATGAAGAACACAACGGGGATGTGTTGTTTGACCATCGCGTCAAACAGCACTTCGGTTTGCGGTTGGACTCCTTCCACGGCGCAAATCACCAAAACAGCACCGTCCAATGCCCACAGAGAGCGTTCCACCTCGGCGGAAAAATCCACGTGACCGGGCGTGTCGATAAGATTCATTTGAACGTCTCGATACGCAAAAGATACGCAGGTAGCCTTGACCGAAATACCCCGTCTGCGTTCGACGGGGAGGTTGTCGGTGTGCGCCGTTCCGGCATCCACGCTGCCGATGGAACGAATGGCGCCGGCGTGGGATAACAGTTGTTCGGAAAGGGTTGTTTTGCCGGCATCCACGTGAGCGAAAATGCCAATGTTGCGAATCTCTTTCATAAGCGTGACTCCCGGTATCATTTCGGTCAATTTAGTATAGCAAATTTGAAAAAAGATGGCAATAATTTTTCGTTGGTATTTCCCCGTTCACGATAAAAAGTTGCGTATTTGTAATTAAATATCTTACCTCTTTTGTACAAATGGCAAAAAATATTCGACAATTTATGCTCTATTTTTCACAAATTGAATAATTTTTACAAAATTGTTGTTGACTTTCCCTTCAGGACACGGTATACTGTATATTGTTTATGAGCGAATTTTTTTGAGGTGATCGCTTTTGAGCAAAGTTTCCGCCGTTTCTCTCGCGCTTTTGGAGGACGAACAGCTGGTTCTTTTGGCGCGTGAAGGGGACGAGGAAGCGTTTGTTTTTTTGGTAACACGGTGTATGCCGATGTTGCAGCGATTGGCCGGCGAATATCGCTCATCGCAGTTCGATTGTGATGATTTGGTGCAGGAGGGCTTGTTAGCGCTTCTGTCTGCCGTTCGTTCGTATCGCAGCGAAAAAGCCGTGGCTTTTCGCACCTATGCTTACACGTGTGTGCGGAATCGGATGATCTCCTCGCTGCGTCAATCCGGTACGATGGCGAACGATCTGCTTGTCAAAGAGGACGAGCCGTATGTCCCCGCTGAAAATGATCAGAGTGATCCGGCGGTAATGCTTTTACGTCGTGAGGCATTAGAAGACCTACGTCAAAAGTTACGCAGTCTGCTCACCCCACTGGAATATCGGGTGTTGATGTTATATGTGGGTGCTTTTTCCTATCAAGAGATTGCCGCCCGCTTGCGTATCAGTGTAAAAGCAGTCGACAATGCGTTGCAACGATTGCGGCGCAAACTTGCCAACTCTACTGTGTTTTAATGGCTTTTACGGCATTGCCGTTTAGCATATATGCCTTGGTAGCTTAATAAGAGCGTTGTTATCCACAAAGGTGTCGGTCAAAATCCGTCGCGGGGCAAACACAAACATCATTTGAAGCGAGGTAAAAACAATGTACGAAGACAAAACTCTGGTCTGCAAAGAATGCGGCGCCGAATTCGTGTTCACCGCCGGTGAGCAAGAGTTCTATGCTGAGAAAGGTTTCGTGAACGAGCCCCAGCGCTGCAAAGCTTGCCGTGACGCTCGTAAAAACGCTGCCAGACCTGAGCGCGAAATGCACACCGCTATCTGCGCGAACTGCGGCAAAGAAGCCAAAGTTCCCTTCAAACCGCGCGAAGATCGTCCTGTGTATTGCAGCGAGTGCTTTGCCAGCATGAAAGGCGAAAACTAAGTTTGGTTTTCCGTACAGCCGCCTGATTTCAGGCGGCTGTTTTTCGTTGTAAAAAAAGCGTCGACACCGTGTTTGACGGTATCGACGCTTGCTTTATTTTTGCATAAACCGTGCGTAAGCTTGGCGTAATTCTTCGGCGGTGTCTTCGGGGCAGGTGGGATTGCAATGTGCCCACGCACCCGTTTCGCTCGAAGCGTTAAATTTGATCTTGTCGGCACTGCGCATCGGGGGATAGAACGCGATGTGGAAATGGAACAACTCCGAAAGATCTTCGCCGTTGACGGGCTCGTTGTACATGCACATCATATACGGGAATTTGAAACCGAACAAACTGTCCAGCATACCCGTGGTGCGACGCAACGTTTCGGCCAACGCTTCCCGTTCTTCGGCGGAAAACTCCGCAATGTTGGATACGTGGCGGTTGCTCATAATGTACGCGCCGTAGGGGTATTCGGAGAAGAACGGCAAAAACACCGTGAAATGTTCGTTTTTGAAGATGATGCGTTTTTCTTCGTCCTGTTCCGCTTTTAACCAATCGCAGAACAGGCAGTGACCGGTTTTCTCGGCGTGCTTTTTGGCGTTTTCCACTTCGAGTTCCAATTTTTTGGGAAGGAAGGAATAACCGTAGATCTGTCCGTGCGGGTGAGGCATCGTAACACCCACCGCTTCGCCGCGATTTTCAAAGATAAAGACGTATTTGATGTTTTCGTCTTTAGACAGTTCCTCATAACGTTCGGCCCACAGATTCACCAGCTTGGTGATGTGTTCGGTGGGCAGTTCGGGCAACGTAATGGTGTGGTTGGGCGAATAGAGGATCACTTCGCATTTGCCGTAAGCGGGTGCGGTTTCAAAGAAGTCGGTCGCCACGTCGTCCGGCTCGGGTGGATCTTGGCGCAAGGCGGGGAAATCGTTGTCATATTTGTATACGTCAAACGTATCGGGCACCTTGCCGGAACCGGGGCAGAAAGGGCAATAGTCCTTGGGCATCTGCGGGCGATTTTGACGGTGCGAGGCGATCATGATCCAATCGCCCGTAAGCGGGTGTCGGCGAAGTTCAGCCATAATTAATCAATCTCCTTTGTAACTTCAATACCGCCGCAAGGACGGATGGACAACACGTGACAATTCTCTTTGCCGAAAACGGCACCCAAGGTGGCGGTAAATTCGTCAACCAATTCGTCGGGCACAAAGTTTTGCGTAGTGCCGCCGAAACCGCCGCCGTGAACACGCCAAGCGCCTTTTTTGTCCAAAAGGCGTTGCGCGAGCGCGAGCGCGAGCGACATCCCCTGAAACGAAACGTCACAGTTGGCGTAAATGTTTTGCAGGTATTCAAACGAGGAATGGCCCGATTCGATCACCAATTCTTTGAAAGTGTCGAAATCGCGGTTGCGTAACGCGGCGACCTGTTTGCCGACGCGTGCGTTGTCGGCAAAAAAGTGCATAGCGCGAAGGACGGCGCGGTCACCGTGTTTTTGCCGCAAAGCGGGGATGTTGGCGAACAACGTTTCGAAGTTGGTTTCGCGCAGGAACTCCACGCCGAGTTCGTGGGCGACCTCTTTCATCTCCAACGGAACCGCGGCGTATTCGTGGGTAAGATCGGCGTGGCTTCCGCCCACGTCAACGATGCACAACGCGTGTCCGCATTGGGCAAAATCGAAATCCACCGTCTCAATAATCGGGTTTTCGGTGCTGGCAAAGTCGATGGTAATGATGCCGCCGACGGAAGAGGCCATTTGGTCCATCAACCCGCACGGTTTGCCGAAATAGACATTTTCGGTATATTGCGCGATCTTGGCAATGGTAACGGGGTCTACCTCACCACTGTTGTACAGACCGTTCAAAATGGTGCCGACCAACACCTCAAACGCCGCCGAGGATGAAAGACCGGAACCCTTTAAAACACTGGAGGTGGTATACGCTTCGAAACCGCCGATGGCAAATCCCAACTGCGAAAAACGAGCGGCGGTGCCGCGGATAAGAGCGGAAGAACGGTTGATCTCTTCAGCGTGAACCGACGTATCGGTGATATCCACCGTGTCCATCGGATAGCCTTCCGATTGAATGGCAATACGATTATCGTCGGTAGCGGCAACAACGGCGATGACGTCCAAGTTGACGCTGGCCGCCAACACGCAACCGTGATTGTGGTCGGTGTGATTGCCACCGATCTCGGTACGGCCGGGGGCAGAGAAGAGGCGGATCTTCTCTTTTTCACCGTAGATGGCGGTGAATTCCCGAACCGCTTTCGCGTAGCGAGCGCGTTGAGAATCCACGGCATCCTTGCCGTACAGTTTTGCGAAAAGCGCGTCGAAAGAGCCTTGTTGCAATTGTTGTAACACTGTTGACGTGTTGCTCATATGCGAACTTCCTTTCTCGTGTAACGTTAATTTCATTATAAGACGGACACTTTCAAAACACAAGAAAAACATTTTTCTTGTGTATGGACAAATGTTGCAATGTATGATATACTGAATTTATGGCACTTTACAGGAGGTGACGAAGTGGAAAAAACGAAGTTTTCATTCAAAGATACGCTAAAAGAAAATTTGGCGTTGGCGGTATACAACACGGGGTATGAGATCTGCCAAGGCGGTCACCGCTGGGGTCCCGCATTGCGCGATCATTATTTGTTGCACTATATTCGCTCAGGAAAAGGCATTTATTGTTTTGACGGCAACGTGTTCCACTTAACGGCGGGGGATATGTTTATGATCTTCCCTTCGACGGTGGTTTCCTATATGGCGGATGCGCAAGATCCGTGGGAATACTGCTGGGTCGGATTTAACGGAACCGAAGCGCGTCGCATGTTGAGTGAGTCGGCGTTTTCCGAATCGTCGCCGGTGTTGCACGTCAACGAAGGAAACCGTTTGGAGACCTATTTGTTTAACATCTACCGCGCCAGCGGTAACACGCCCTCTGCCGACGTTCGTATGGCGGGGTATTTGCATTTGTTGTTGGCAGAACTGATGGAAGTGGCGCCTGCCGAGCGCCGCTCTATGGAAATGCAGGAGTATTTAGCGCAAGCGTTACGGTACATTCAATACAACTACGCAACGGATATTCAAGTGGCACAAATGGCCTCTTACGTGGGGATCAGCCGCAGTCAGTTGTACCGCGCGTTTATGGATAAATTTGAGGTGTCACCGCACACGTTTTTGAAACGGTATCGTATCAACGAGGCGTGTATGTTACTGCGCAACAGCAATCTCTCGATCAGTGAGGTTGCCAACTCGGTCGGGTTTTCCGACCCGCTGTATTTTTCGCGTGTTTTCAAGGAAATTAAAGGCGTCACGCCGACGCAGTTCGGCGAACGATATGCGGTATCTCACAAGGAGGAAGAATGATGAACCATCAACAAATCGCAGGAGATTTGTTCCTGCAAGGATACAATTGTGCGCAAGCCGTATTTTTGGCGTTTGCCGACGTGACGGGGTTTGATAAGGAAACCGCCTTGAAACTTTCGTCTTCGTTCGGTGCGGGTATGGGTTGTTTGCGCGAAGTGTGCGGTGCAGTCAGCGGCGCCTTTATGGTGGCGGGTCTTCTGTGGGGATACGACGAATTAAACGATGCCCGAAAGAAAGAACATTACGACTTAGTGCAGGAGATCGCACGGCGTTTTGAGGAGAAAAACCATACCATTATTTGTCGCGACCTGCTCAAAGAGGTTGCCGGTGGCGGATTGCCCACCCCGTCGGTACGGGATGCGGAGTATTACAAGAAACGCCCGTGCGTACGGTTCGTGGAGGATGCGGCGGCTATTTTAGACGAACTGATTGAAGAAAAGAAATAAAAATGCGTGGTCAACCGAAGTGTTGACCACGCATTTTTGTTTTAAAATTTACGGGAAGCACCGCCGCCGCCGAAACTGCCGCCGCCTCCGCGAAAACCACCGCCGCTGAATCCGCCTCCGCCGTGGAATCCGCCGGAAGAGTGACCGCCGCTATGGCCGCCGTGGAAGAAAAAGAATGGCAACAAACCGCCGCGACCGCCTCTTCCAAAGAAAAGCGCCAATACGAGAAGGGCAATGATCGCGATTTCAAACAGGCCAAAGGAACCTTCTCCTTCCAACTCGGAAAGAGGGGTGTAATCTTCGTCGGGTTCCATATCGAATTCGATATACACTTCGTTGACGAGCGCCTCATACGTGTTGCGCATACCGGTGGAAAAATCGTCTTTGGAAAACGACGGGATGGCATAGTTATCCAACAAGATGCCGGAACGAATGTCCGTGACGGCACCCTCCAAACCATAGCCGACCTGAATGGTCACCTCGCGGTCGTTTACCGATAAAAGCAGTACGATGCC
>JAFSFY010000047.1 GCA_017434985.1 Clostridia bacterium
CAATGGGTTTGAATCCTCGACAATCATAACGGTAACGGAAAACAAAGGTGCATATAAGGGGAATCAAGCACAATGGGAAATTGTTTGCAAGGTGGTGTTGGTTGGAGAGAAGTGGTAGGGGAGGGGTTCTATCCCCTCCCGCAAGAGAAATGCATATGCACGGGAGGGCACAGAGGCCCTCCCCTACGATGTTACGATAAGATTGTGGAAGAAGAAAAAAGCCCCCGCCGTACAGTGTACGGCGGGGGGCTTCTTCTATCAATCCTCTTTGAGGACGGGTTTGCGGAGTGCTTGGCGAGCTTGGTGGATCTCGGCGGTGTGGTGCACCAGCGATTCCTCGGTGCGGCGGAGCAGGTCTTCGGTGAATTCCTGCGCGCCTTTGCGCATCTCGCGGCATTTTTGTTGGGTTTGCAACATAATTTCGGACGCTTTTTGTTGCGATTGCTTCACGATCTCTTCCTGCATCACGAGGGCACGGGCGCGTTCTTCGGCGGCGCGGACGATGTCCTCCGCTTCCTTCTTCGCGGTGTCGATGATGTCGGTGCGATCGTTCACGATGGAGCGCGCTTGACGGATCTCGCTGGGCATATTGCCGCGGATGTCGTCCACGATGTCACGCAGACGGTCGGCTTCCACGAGGCATTTGCCGCCCGAAAGCGGGAGACCCCAAGCTTTGTCGATCATTTCGTCGATCTGATCCAACAATTCTTCGATGCTCATTCTGTTTCATTCCTTCCGTATTTTTGTAGGATATCCTGAATAATGCAAGGGGGAACGAATTCCCGAATATCGCCGCCGAGCCCTGCCACTTGTTTGACCAGGCTGGACGACAGATACATATATTCGGCATTGGTGGTCAAAAACACGGTTTCCACTGCCGGATTGAGTTTGCGGTTGGTGAGCGCCATTTGGAATTCATACTCAAAATCCGAAAGGGCGCGAAGGCCTTTGATGATAACGGTCGCGTCCCTCTCGCGCGCGTAGTCCGCCAGCAGGCCGCCGTAAAAGTCGATCTCGACGTTCGGCAGATGCGCGGTGGCGCGTTTTAACAGGTCCACCCGTTCTTCACACGAGAAGAGGGGTTGTTTGGTCCCGTTGATCATCACCACCACCACGACCTTGTCAAACATCGACGCGGCGCGGGTGATGATGTTGAGGTGACCGTAGGTGACCGGGTCAAAACTGCCCGGACAAATGGCCAATTTCATAGTCTCATTCCTTCCGATACAAACGGACAACCACGCGCCCGTAGCGGTATTCGCGCTGCAACTGCAACGCGCCCACGGTGTCGGGCAGCGGCGTGTCCCGATCGCTCTCGCACAGCACTGCGCCGCCGCTTGCCACCTTGTCGGACACATGTTCGAGGCAAGGAAGCAACAGTTCGGCCGCGTAGGGCGGGTCGAGAAACACCAGATCGAACGGGCCGGTTTGGCGTGCCAGGGTGGACAACGCGTCCCCGCAGATCACGGTGGCGCGGTTTGCCAACTTGGTGGCGGCCAAATTGCGCCCAATCACGGCGGCGGCTTTTTGGTTGCGGTCAACAAACAAGCACGAACGGGCACCGCGACTGAGCGCTTCAATGCCCATTTGGCCCGAGCCCGCAAACAAGTCGAGCACGCGCCGACCTTCGATCTCAAACGCGATGGCGGAAAAAATGCCTTCTTTGACCCGCGCCACGGTGGGACGGGTGTCGGCGCCTTCCAGCGTTTCCAAGGGGCGACCTTTGGCCTCCCCCGTAATCACGCGCATCAGTCGTCGATCTCCACCATCACCTTGGCATCTTGACGGGTGGCGGCGGCACGCATCACGGTGCGCATCGCTTTGGCGATGCGGCCCTGCTTGCCGATGATGCGACCCATATCGTCGGGAGCCACGGTCAAGTGGAAGACGATGGTACCGTCTGCGGCGGGTTCGTCCTGCGTGACGGACACCGCAGAGGGATCTTCAACCAAACCCCGCGCGATGGTGATCAGCAAATCTTTCATTATAAGGACCTCCGCTTAGATGCCGGCTTTTTTGAGCAGGTCTTTCACGGTATCGGTCGGTTGCGCGCCGTTCGCGATCCATTTTTGAGCTTTCTCGGTGTCGATCTTCACGACTTCGGGATTCTCAAGGGGATTGTAGTAGCCGATCTCTTCGATGAAACGGCCGTCACGGGGATAGCGGCTGTCCGCCACGACCACGCGATAGAAGGGAGCTTTTTTGGCGCCCATACGGCGCAATCTGATTTTCACTGCCATTTGATAGTACCTCCATTGGTTACAAATAAAGATTTTTATATTTCAAATGCGTAAGCATTTAGAAACCGAAAGGATTGTTGCGGCCGAAACCGCGCGGCATCCGTTTGCCGCCTTTTTTGCCCATCGACTTCATCTGTTTCATCATTTTGCGCATCTGCTCGTACTGTTTGAGCAGGCGGTTGACGTCCTCCACTTTCATACCGCTGCCGGCGGCGATGCGGCGTTTGCGGGAGGGGTTGATGATGTCGGGGCGGGCACGCTCTTTCTCGGTCATCGACAGGATGATCGCTTCCACGCGGTCAAACTGCTTTTCGTCGATGTCCATATCCTTGATCTGGCTGCCCATACCGGGGACCATCGCGAGCAAGCCTTTGATGTCCCCCATATTTTTGATCTGACGGAATTGGGTGAGCATATCGTTGAAATCAAAGCGGTCTTCCTGCAAGCGTTTGGCAAGTTCTTCCGCTTCCTTTTCGTCGATCTTGGCTTGCGCTTTTTCCACGAGGGACAGCACGTCACCCATACCGAGGATGCGGGAGGCCATCCGCTCGGGATGGAACACTTCGAGATCGTCTAACTTTTCGCCGGTACCCGCGAATTTGATGGGTTTGCCGGTGACGGCACGCACCGAAAGGGCGGCACCGCCGCGGGTATCACCGTCGAGTTTCGTGAGAATGACACCGTCAATGCCGAGCGCGTCGTTGAACGAGGAGGCGACGTTGACCGCGTCTTGACCGGTCATCGCGTCTACCACGAGCAGGATCTCCCGCACGTCCACGGCGGCTTTGACGGCTCTCAGTTCGTCCATCAACGCTTCGTCGATGTGCAAGCGACCCGCGGTATCGAGGATCACGTAGTCGTTGCCGTGGTCTTTGGCGTGGGAGACGGCCTCTTTGGCAATGTCCACGGGCGAGATGGTGCCGCGTTCGAACACGGGAACGCCCGCCTTTTCGCCCACCACCTGCAACTGCGTGATGGCGGCGGGACGGTACACGTCACACGCGACGAGGAGCGGACGGTGACCTTGGCTTTTGAGCATTTTGGCAAGTTTGGCGGAATGGGTGGTTTTACCCGAACCTTGCAGACCGCACATCATCACGACACACGGAGGATGATTGGTGCCCGCCAAACGCGCGGCCTCACCGCCCATCAAGGCGACGAGTTCTTCGTTGACCAACTTGATGACCATTTGGGCGGGGGTGAGGCTTTCCATCACCTGTTCGCCCACCGCGCGCGCCGAAACGGCGGCGGTGAAGTCTTTGGCCACTTTGTAGTTGACGTCCGCCTCGAGAAGTGCCAAACGCACTTCGCGCATCGCCTCTTTGACGTCGGCTTCGGACAACTTACCCTTATTTTTCAGCCGCTTGAACGCGGCGGAGAGTTTTTCGGAAAGACCTTCAAATGCCATGGCGATTTATCTCTCTTTCAGGTCCTCGGCCAGCGCGACGATGCGTTTTGCGCGTGCGTCGATCTCGCGCGAATAGCCGAACTTGTCGTTGAGCGTTTGAATCTCTTGCGCGGCGCGGCAGATTTGGGCAAATCCCTCGCGCATTTCGCCGAAGCGCGCCTTGAGATGCAGGTGATCCTCCATCTCGAGCATCTGCGCTTCCGCCCGTTTGATCGCGTCGCGCACACCCTGACGGGTGATGTGTTGGCTTTCGGCAATCTCCGACAGGGACAGATCTTCTTCGTAGTACAGTTCAATCACTTCGCGCTGTTTGTCGGTGAGCATTTCGCCGTAAAAATCGAACAGCAAGGCGATCTCCATATTCTTCGCCATTCGTCTGCCCCTCCTTTCAAAAAGTGTGTAAAGGAAATTGCTTTACAGCCATTATAACAGAGGAGAGGGCGGTTGTCAAGAGAAAAATAAAAAAAGCACCGTGCGGTGCTTTTCGTGTTATTCGGGCAGGTCTTCGAGGGAGAAATCCGCCGACGAATAGGTCGGCAACGACGGTTGACGGAACGGCACGCGACGAAGCGGGTCGTAATCAAATTTGCGACAACGGTCGCCGGGGTCGGTCACCCCTTTGAGCAGGCAAAGCACCACTTCACCGTCGGCACTCATCCGCCCGTGGGCGCACAAACGGCACGCCGCCGTGACGGTGTTGCCGTACAATTTGCGTTTCATTCAATCACCTCGATGAACGCATTATACCACGAGCGATTTTGATTTGTCAACGGGACGATGAAGCGGTCGATTTCGGCGGTACGGTGAGCATCCAAATTCCACACAACAAAAACAGTACCGCCGACAGCGGCACCGATACCGCCACGGGTTGCACCGTCGGGGCGGAGCCGCCGAAGGTGGGCAGCGAATGGGGAACGAGCAAGCAGAGTCCGAAACTAAACAGCGCGCCGAGCAGACCGTGGGCAAGCCGCGCGGTGAAAAACGAGGGGCTCATCAAGTCGGTGCCGTACAGCGCGGCGGCCGCTTGACAGTGTACCGACAGACCGCCGAACCCGAGCGCAAAACCGAGAATCAGCGGTGCGGCGGGATGGGTACAAGCGGCGGCACACCCGCTGCTGACCTCCAACAGACACGGCAGCCACACCGCAAAGCGGCCGAGCAGGGCGGAAAGACCGCACGCGTCGGCAAGCGACAACAGTGCGGAAAAGGTGAGCACGAAACCGCACACCGACAGCGACGTTTCGCACGCGGCGGTGACCGCGCCTACCAGTGCGGCGGCGGGGGATACCGTGGGAGTGGATACCGAGGACGGCGTAATCGAGCGGCGGGAGGGGCCGCCGATCGCCCCGATGACCAGGGCGGCGAGCAGGTGGGCGGCAAACAGTATCCAACCGAACCGCGTGTTGCCGACGAGACCCGTGCCGACGGCACCCACGATAAACGCGGGACCGCCGCACACACAAAAACGAAGCAGATGACGAGCTTCCTCTTTGGCGAGCGCGCCGTTTCGGTAGGCGGCGGCCACGGCGGTCGCCCCCGTGGGATAGCCGCCGATCAAAGAGAGCAACACGATGGGGGCGGCGGCGCCCGATACCCCGAACAACACCCGCGTGACGGGGGATAACCGCCGCCCGAGGGCAGCGGCGACACCGCTGCGGATGAGGAAATGACTGAGCACCAAAAAGGGGAACAACGACGGGATGAGCACCCCGCCGCACACCGAAAGCCCTCGACGGATCCCCGCCGCCGCGGCGTGCGGCCACGCGAGCAGGGCGTAGCCGAACAGCGCAAGAACGGCGGCAAGCCACAAACGGGGACGGGCCAAAATTCGCAACATACAAACCACTCCTTTGGTGGTATATATGGCGATCTGCGGCAAAAGATGAATGGGGGAAGCGCATATTTTACAGGTGGGTGCATAGTCATAAAACGGGTGATAGTATGAACAGACGCGAAGTGTGCGAGAGGACGGAACACGCGCTCGGATTGCCGACGGGGACGCTGACGAGCGGGGTGCGGCTGGAGATTACCGACAACCGCCGCGCGGTGATTGAGGGATGCAAACGCATCGTAACCTACGAAGAGGATGAGATCTGTGTAGCCACCGCGGCGGGATGCGTGCGGTTTCGCGGACGGGAGTTGTGTATGACGGCGCGCGCGGGTGAGCAAGCGGTGGTGACGGGACGGTTGACGTGTGTGGAATACGAGGGGTGAAACGATGCGTGGATTTTGGAGCGGTGCGGTGGAATTTGAGGCGCTCGGCGGGTTTCCCGAGCGGTTTATGAACGAAGCGGAAGCATGTGACGTGACCATATGGAACGCGCGGCGGCAAGGGATGTCGCTGTTTGGCAGTTGCCGCGCCGTCGACTACGGAGCGTTGCGCCCCGCGGCGAAAAAAAGCGGGGTGCGGTTACGGATAAAACGGCGGTTGGGATTGCCGTTTTGGCTGCGCCCGTTTCGCGCGCGGTGGGGAATGGTCGTGGGGTGTGTGTCGGCGCTCGTTTTGTTGCACGCCCTGTCAAGCCGCGTGTGGGTCGTCACGGTGGAGGGAAACCAAACGGTGACCGACACCGAAATAACCGACGTATTGACACCGCTTGGAATACATCTGGGGGCGAATTTTGACGACGTGGACATCGCCGCGTTGCGGTTGGAAGCGTTGCGGCAACTGCCGACGGTGGGGTGGTTGTCGGTCAGTCAAAGCGGCAGTGTGGTGACCGTGAAGGTAAAAGAAAAGGAGCCGTCCGTTCCGACAGAGGAGACCGCCCCTGCGGATATTGTGGCGGCGGCGGACGGGGTGGTGCGCCGCGTGACGGTGACCAGCGGACAAGCGGCGGTGAAAGAGGGGGACACGGTCGCCAAAGGCGATCTGCTCATCAGCGGTTGCTTGGAAAGTGAGAACGGTCCGATGCTGCGCCGTGCGCGGGGGTCGGTGGTGGGTGAGGTCACCGAAACGGTGAGCATCACCGTGCCGTTTGCGGAAGAAGTGCCGTGCGAAAAACAAGCCGAGGTGCGCCCGACGGTGGTGTTTTTCGGGTTGTCGGTGCCGCTGTATACCGACGGCGAGACCGAGGGACGCCTTGTCGAAGAGAGGCGATGGGTGCGGGTGGGCGGACGGGAATTGCCCATCGGAATCACCCTCACGCGAGTGATGACGCCGAATACGCAGACGATCACCCGTACCGCCGACGAGGCACTTGCGGAAGCGCACCGCCGATTGGCGGAAGCGGAAAAACCGTTTGCCGACGGGACGGTGGAGAGCCGCGCGGTGAGCGAAAGCGTTACCGAAAACGGGGTGACGGTGACGGGGGTGTACACGCTGGTGCGCGAGATTGGGCAGACACGCGATATTTTTTGAAAAAAGTGCAAAAAAAGGGATGACATCGGCGGAATTTGTGCTATAATATACAATGTATATCTATATGACAAAAAGGATGCAGTGTATGGAACAACTCGTGAGCGTGGATCGAATGGAACAAGCGGTGTCGCTGTTCGGGCGGTTTGACGAGAACATTCGGTTGATCGAACAGCAGTATCACGTAAACGTGGTGACGCGGGACAGCGAATTGAAAGTCAGCGGCGAGCCGGAGGACGTGGCGTCGGCGGTGCGTGCCATTCACGGACTGTTGCAACTCATCAACCGCGGCGAACAGTTGAACGAACAAAACGTGCGGTACGTGATGATGCTGGTCAACGAAGGCAACGAACACGAACTGCCCGCCATTTCGGGGGACAGCATCTGCATCACCTCCAAAGGTCGCCCCGTGAAACCCAAAACGCTCGGGCAAAAACGGTACGTACAAGCCATTCGGGACAACACGGTGGTGCTCGGCATCGGTCCTGCCGGTACGGGCAAAACGTATTTGGCGGTGGCGATGGCGGTGGAAGCGTTTCGCGCCAAACAGGTCAACCGCATCATCCTGACCCGTCCCGCCGTGGAAGCGGGCGAAAAACTCGGGTTTTTGCCGGGCGATCTGCAGTCGAAGGTGGACCCGTATCTGCGGCCCCTTTACGACGCGTTGTTCGATATGCTGGGCACCGAAACGTATCACAAGTATTTGGAACGCGGCAACATTGAGATCGCGCCGCTTGCGTATATGCGCGGGCGCACGCTGGACGATTCGTTCGTGATTTTGGACGAAGCGCAAAACACCACCCCCGAACAGATGAAAATGTTCCTCACCCGTTTGGGGTTCAACTCCAAAATGGTGGTGACGGGGGATATCACGCAGATCGACCTGCCCGACGGACAACGCAGCGGACTGCGGGAAGTGACCAAGATATTAAAAGGTGTGGATGACATCGCCATTTGTCAGTTTAATCAAAGTGACGTGGTGCGGCATCAGTTGGTGCAAAAGATCATCGAAGCCTATGAGAATTTTGAAAAGAAACGAGACGAAAGGAAGAGGACGTATGGTGACAAAAATTCGGGTAGACATTGAAAATCGTCAAAAAGCGGTGAAGATCCCCACGGGGATTCGGATGTTGATTCGCCGTTGTTGCCACGCGGTACTCGATATGGAGGGCGTGGACGGCGCGGTGCAGGTGGACGTGACCTTGGTGGACAACGACCAGATCCGTCAGATCAACCACGAACAACGCGGCATTGACGCCGCGACCGACGTGCTCTCCTTCCCGCTTTCGGAAAACGGCGAATTTGAACTGAACCACGACACGGGCGAAAAGTTGCTGGGTAACATTGTGATTTCGTTGGAACGTGCCCGTGAACAGGCCGAGGATTTCGGCCATTCGTTTAACCGCGAGGTGGGGTATCTGACGGTGCATTCGATGTTGCACATGCTCGGGTACGACCACGTGGAGGGCGGCCTGCAAGCGGTACATATGCGTGAAAAAGAGGAGACCGTGATGCAAAAGATCGGTCTGCCGCGAGGCAACAGTTATGTGTTCGAAGAAGAAACGTAATCCGTTTGCGGCGTTTGGGTGCGCGTTCGGGTATGCGGCGCGCGGCATCGCGCGGTGTTGGCGCGAACGCAATTTCCGCTTTCACGTGGCGGCGGCGGTGCACGTGATTCCGTTTGCACGGCATTTTGTCAGCAGTGCGGCGGAATGGTGCGTGTTATTGATCGCCGTGGCGCTCGTGCTGTGTTTGGAAGCGGTGAACACCGCGGTGGAACATGCGGTGGACCTCGCGTGTCCCGATTATGACGAGCGCGCCAAGATCGCCAAGGACGCGGCGGCGGGCGCGGTGCTGATCGCGGCACTCGCGGCGGCGGCGATCGCGTGCGTGGGGCTTGCCCGTGTGGACGCGTGGCAAACGCTGTGGGCACTTTGGAAAGAACAGTGGTGGCGACCGACCGCTCTCGGTGTGTCGCTTGCCGCGTGGATGTATCTTGTATTTCGTAGGTGATAAACGTATGGATAGTCGCTCGGCATTTATTGCCATTGTGGGACGGCCGAACGTCGGCAAATCGTCCCTCTTAAATACGCTGGTGGGGCGCAAGGTCGCCATTGTGTCGGACAAGCCCCAAACCACCCGCAACCGTATTATGGGTATCGTCACCAAAGACGAGTTGCAACTCGTGTTTCTTGACACGCCCGGTGCACACCGCCCGCGCACGCGGCTGGGTGATTTTATGATCAAAAGCATTTCCGAGGCGGTGTCGGGTGTGGATGCGGGCGTGCTGGTTGTGGAACCGACCGCCGAGGTGCGCGATACCGAGCGCGATCTGTTAAAACAATTCCGCTCACAAAAACTGCCCGTCGTGTTGGTCATCAACAAGATCGACACGGTGGAGGATAAAGCGAAACTGCTCACCTGCATTGCCGCGTGGCAAGCGGAATACGACTTTGCGGCCATCGTGCCGGTGTCGGCACTGACGGGCGAGGGTGCGGACGACTTGGTGGGCGAACTCGAGAAATTCGCGTTTGAAAGCCCCCACTTTTTCCCCGACGACGCGGTGAGCGATCAACCCGAAAAGGTGATGGCGGCCGAACTGCTGCGCGAACAGATGCTGCTTTGTCTGCGTGACGAGATTCCCCACGGCATTGCCGTGGTGGTGGAAAGTTTGACCGAGCGCGAAACCGAAAAAGGCATCATTTTGGATATCGAAGCCAACATTTTTTGCGAGCGCGACAGCCACAAAGGCATGATCATCGGCAAAAAGGGCGCGATGCTCAAAAAGATTGCGCAGGCCGCGCGGTTGCAGATGGAAACGGCGTTTGACGCCAAGGTGAATCTGCAATGTTGGATCAAAGTGAAGGAAGATTGGCGCAACCGTCAGGGTCTGCTCGGCGGTTTCGGATATCGGATGTAAATGTATAAACACCCCGTTGTTTGCCCACAGTAACAGCAGGAGGAATGGTATATGGACAAAGACAAACTGTGGGCGCGGTTTACCGAAACGGGCCGCGTGACGGATTATCTCAAGTATTGCGGCGTGGACGTGGGTGTCAACGCCGTACAAGAGTCGGAGGAACCGCATGAAGTTGACGACCGACGCGCTGATCATTCGGGAAAACAACAATATCGGTGAGGCGGATCGCTTCGTGACCGCGCTGACCCGTGAATGCGGTGTGATCCAAGCATCGGTGCGGGGGGCGCGACGGGTGAAAAACCCGAACGGCTCTGCCACGCAACTGCTGTGTTATTCCCGCCTGTCCCTGTTTCGGGGACGGGACAAGTACATAGTGGACGACGCCGAGCCGCTGGAAGTGTTTTTCGGCGTGCGCGGACAGCTGGAAACGTTGTCGCTCGCGCAGTATTTTTGTGAACTCGCGGGGGTGCTGTGCCCCCGTGAAGAACCCGCCGAGGATGGGCTCAGACTACTTCTCGGTGCCCTGCATTATCTCTCGAAAGGGACGCGACCGCTGTCGCTTGTGAAAGCGGTGGTGGAACTGCGCCTGTTGTGTGCGGCGGGGTATACGCCCGACTTGACCGTGTGCGGCGCGTGCGGTGCCGAAGAGGTGAGTTTCTTTTCCCCCGTGCGCGGGGTGGTGTTGTGTGGCAACTGCCGCGACGCGGCGGCGTTGCCGTTGTCGGCAGGGGTACTTGCCGCGATGCGGCACATCGCGTACGCGCCGCTGGAAAAATGTTTTGCGTTTTCGCTCTCGGACGAGGGGCTCGCTCAACTCGCCTACGTGTGTGAGCGGTTTTTGCTCGCGCAGGTGGACAGAGGATTCAAAACGCTGGATTTTTATCATTCGTTGCAATGAGAATGTGCAGACGATGAGAACGGGCCGTCGTGGACGTCGGCCCCTACAATCCCTCCGTCTCGCCTCGCGGCGAGCCACCTCCCTTTGCACAAGGGAGGCTTGATGAGGGAATCGATTAAAGGTAGGATTGTATGACGGACAAACATTGTTTGGCGCTGGAACTGGATAAGGTGCTGGAACTGTTGGCGGCGCAAACGAGTTGCGAGGACGCGGCAACTGCCGCGCGCGCACTCACCCCGACGGGGTTTGCCGACGAAGCGGATCGCTTGTTGTCGGAGACCGATGCCGCCTATCAGTTGATGGCGCGCTTCGGTGCGCCGTCGTTTGGCGGTGCCGTCAACGTGGCGGGGGCGCTTCGCCGTGCCGCGGCGGGGGCGATGCTCTCGCTTGCCGAATTGCTGCGCATTGCCAACACGTTGCGCGCCATTCGGTCGCTGTATGAATGGCGACAGCATTGCGAGGGGGTCTCCACCTGTTTGGATGACCGTTTTGCGGTGCTCGTCCCCAACAAATTTTTGGAAGAAGCCATCACCACCGCGATCGTGTCGGACGAAGAGGTCAGCGATCACGCGTCGGTGAAACTCGCCGATATTCGCCGCAAAATACGGGCGACGGGGGCGCGCATTCGCGAACAACTGGACAAGATGATCCGCAACCCCGCCACCCAAAAACTGCTGCAAGACCCCATTGTGACCATTCGCGGCGGGCGGTTTGTGGTGCCCGTCAAGGCGGAACACCGCGGCGAAGTGCCCGGTTTGGTGCACGATACCTCCTCGTCGGGGGCGACGGTGTTTGTGGAACCGATGGGCGCGGTGGAAGCCAACAACGAACTGAAAGTACTCGAATCGCACGAGGCGGCGGAGATCGAACGCATTGTGCAGGAACTCTCCGAAAAAGCGGGCTCGTTTGCCGATTCGATTATTGCCGATTACGAGGTTCTGGTGGAACTCAACCTCATTTTTGCCAAGGCGAAACTCGCCTACGCGATGAACGCCACCCGCCCGAGTATTACCGACGACGGGCATTTGCTGCTCAAACGGGCACGCCATCCGCTTATCGACCCCAAAAAAGTGGTGCCGATCGACGTGGAACTCGGCGGAAAGTTTGATACGCTGGTCATCACCGGTCCCAACACGGGCGGTAAGACGGTGACCCTCAAAACCTTGGGACTTCTCACCTTGATGTGTATGTGCGGATTGATGCCGCCGGTGGGGGACGGCAGTTCCTTTTCGGTGTTTCGGCGGGTGCTCGCCGACATCGGTGACGAACAGTCGATCGAACAATCGCTGTCCACCTTTTCGGCACACGTGACCAACCAGATCCGCATTTTAAACGAAGCAGACGAGCGTAGTTTGGTGCTGCTTGACGAACTCGGCGCGGGCACCGACCCCGTGGAGGGCGCGGCGCTCGCCATTGCGATACTCGAGCGCCTGCGCGGCAAAGGAGCGCGGGTGGCCGCCACCACCCACTATGCGGAACTGAAAGCCTTTGCCATTCGCACCGACGGGGTGGAAAACGGCAGTTGCGAATTTGACGTGGCGTCGCTTCGCCCGACCTATCGGTTGCTCGTGGGGGTGCCGGGGCGGTCGAACGCGTTTGCCATTTCGGAAAAACTAGGGATGGACACCGCTGTGGTGGGGCGTGCGCGCGACTTGGTGTCGGGCGACGATCGCCATCTGGAAGAAGTGGTGGACACGTTGGAAGACCGCCGACAAGCGTTGGAACACGCACTGCGTGAGGCGGAAAACGCCGCCCGCGATGCGCGGCTTGCCAAAGAAGAAGCCGAGCGCGAGTTGCAACGGGTGAAAGAGGCGAAAGAAAAGGAACTCGACGCCGCCCGCGCGCAGGCCAAGCGGCTGGTGGAACGCGCGCGGTATGATGCGGATGCGCTGCTGGAAGAGTTGGCGGCACTGCGCAAGCAAAAGGACGTGCGCAAAGCGGACAACGCCCGCTCGGCGCTCAAACGCCGTTTGAACGAGTTGGAACGCGACATCGACCCCGTGACGGTAAAGGATACCGGTAAGTACGAACTGCCGCGCCCGTTAAAAGTGGGCGACCGTGTGCTCATCGTCCAGCTCGACAAGGAGGCGGCGGTGTTGTCGCTTCCCGACAAGAGCGGGACGGTGGAAGTGCAAGCGGGCATCATTCGCACCCGCGTGGCGGTGGACGGGTTGCGGTTGTTGAAAGACAAGACCACCCCCGAAAAGCAAGGGGCGGTGAGTGGCATTTCGCGCATTGACCGCGCGGCGCGCACCGAACTTGATCTGCGCGGGCAAACGGTGGAAGAAGCGTTGGACGCGACCGATAAATTCATCGACGATGCGCGGTTGTCGGGCATCAACCAGATCACCATCATCCACGGCAAAGGCACGGGGGCGCTGCGCGCCGCCATTCACAGTCATCTGAAAGCGTGCAAGGACGTCAAATCGTTCCGTCTCGGCGTGTACGGTGAGGGTGAAACGGGCGTGACCATTGTAGAGATGAAGTAACAAGATTTTCCTTGTATGATAAAACAAATTGTGGTACAATACTCCCATTGTTACCAAGGAGGACAAACACTATGGCAAACAAAGAACTCGCAAAAACGTATGACCCCCGTGAGGTGGAGGACAGAATATACGATTTTTGGGTGAAGGGCAACTATTTCCATGCCGAGCCCAACCCCGATAAAAAACCGTATACCATCGTCATTCCCCCTCCGAACATTACGGGACAATTACATATGGGCCACGCGCTGGATAACACCTTGCAGGATATTCTCATCCGCTGGAGAAGAATGCAAGGGTATGAAGCGCTGTGGATGCCCGGCACCGACCACGCGTCCATCGCCACCGAAGCCAAAGTGGTGGAAGCGATGCGTGCCGACGGTGTGACCAAAGACGACCTCGGTCGCGACGGGTTCTTGGAACGCGCGTGGGCGTGGAAAGAAAAATACGGCAATCGCATCGTCAGTCAGCTGAAAAAACTCGGGTCGAGTTGTGACTGGGAACGCGAACGCTTCACGATGGACGAGGGTTGTTCCGCCGCCGTGAAAGAAGTGTTTGTCCGTTTGTATAACGAGGGGCTCATCTACCGCGGTAACCGTATGGTCAACTGGTGCCCCCATTGCAAGACCTCCATTTCGGATGCCGAGGTGGAATACGAAGAACAAAACGGCAATTTCTGGCATCTGCTGTACACCGTGAAAGAAACGGGCGAGCAACTCGAACTCGCCACCACCCGTCCCGAAACGATGCTCGGCGATACCGCCGTGGCCATCAACGCCGAGGACGAGCGGTACAAGCACTTGCACGGGTGCCACGTGGTGTTGCCGCTTCTTAACAAAGAAATCCCGATCGTGTGTGACGAGCACGCCGATATGACCAAGGGTACGGGCGTGGTGAAGATCACCCCCGCGCACGACCCCAACGACTTTGAAGTGGGTCGCCGTCACAACCTGCCGATGGTGCGTGTGTTTACGTATGACGGCAAGATGACGGGTGCCGCCGACAAGGCCGAGTATGAGGCGTTGGTGGCTTCCGGCAAGGCGGCCGCCGACGAACCCGAAGTGCTGGATTGCGGCAAATACGCGGGTATGACCACCGCCGAGGCGCGCAAGGTCATTTTGGACGATCTCGTGGCGGGCGGTTACCTCAAAGAGGTGGAACCCCTCAAACACGACGTGGGCACCTGCTACCGTTGCCACACCACCATCGAGCCGATGGTGTCCAAACAATGGTTTGTGAAGATGGAACCGCTCGCGGGTCCTGCCGTGGAAGCGGTGGAAAAGGGTGACATCACCTTTGTGCCCGAACGCTTTACCAAAAACTACCTCAACTGGATGAAAGGCACCCGCGATTGGTGTATTTCCCGTCAACTGTGGTGGGGTCACCAAATTCCCGCGTGGTACTGTGCCGAATGCGGCGAAATGGTGGTCGCGAAAGAGGCCCCCGCGGTCTGCCCGAAATGCGGCGGCGCGATGGAGCAAGACCCCGACACGTTGGATACCTGGTTCTCGTCGGCCTTGTGGCCGTTCTCCACGATGGGTTGGCCGGAACAAACGCCCGAACTCGACTATTTCTATCCCACCGACACGCTGGTAACGGGGTACGACATCATTGGGTTCTGGGTCAGCCGTATGATCTTCTCGGGGATTGCCTACACGGGCAAAGCGCCGTTTAAGACGGTGCTTATCCACGGTTTGGTGCGTGATGCGCAAGGGCGTAAGATGTCCAAATCGCTGGGCAACGGCATCGACCCGCTGGAAATCATCGAAACCTACGGTGCGGATGCGCTTCGCTTTATGCTCGCCACGGGCAACAGCCCCGGCAACGATATGCGGTTTATGAACGACAAAGTGGAAGCCTCCCGTAACTTCGCCAACAAGTTGTGGAACGCGGCGCGCTTTATTTTGATGAACCTGCCCGAAGACGGCGTGGCGCTGACCTTGCCCGACGAACTCACGCTGGAAGACAAGTGGATCGTATCCAAGTTCAACACCCTCACCAAAGCGGTGACCGACAACCTCGAGAAATTCGAGCTCGGTATCGCGGTGCAAAAACTGTACGATTTCATTTGGGACAACTTCTGCGACTGGTACATTGAACTGTGCAAATCCCGCTTGCAGGGCGAAAACCCCGCGGCGGCGCGTCAGGTGTTGGTGTACGTGATGACGGGGATGCTCAAACTCCTCCATCCGTTTATGCCGTTCGTGACCGAAGAGATTTGGCAATCGCTCCCGCACGAAGGGGAATCGTTGATGGTGTCGGCGTGGCCGACCTACGACGAGGCGCTCGCCTTCCCCGCCGAAGAAGCGGAAATGGAGCGTATTATGGAGGCCATCGGTGCCATCCGTAACCGCCGCGGCGAAATGAACGTCCCGCCTTCCCGCAAAGCGCACGTGTACGTGGAGACTGCGTTTGCCGATACGTTTAAGAAGGGCGAAGCGTTCCTGCTTCGCTTGGCGTCGGCGTCCGAAGTGACCATCGGTGACGCGTTTGACCTGCCCGGTGCGGTGAGCATCGTGGTCAACGGCGCGACGGTGAAGATCCCGATGGACGATCTGGTGGACCGCGCGGCGGAAACGGCACGTCTGACCAAAGAAAAGGACAACGTGCTCAAACAATTGGCGGGTGTGGAAGCGCGCCTTGCCAACAAAGCGTTTACCGACAAAGCGCCCGAACAGGTGGTGCAGACCGCCCGTGACCAAGCGCAGCAGTTGAAAGACAAACTCGCGTTGTTGGAGCAAAGTTTGGCGGCGTTGCAATAATGAAATACGAGCGACAATTTCAAGTATTTTCCACCGACACGGGGCATAACGGAAAGGTACGGCCGGCGGCATTTTTGCAGTATTTTCAGCAAATTGCCGGCAACCATATGCGCGCGGAGGGTCCCACCTATGCCGAGTTGTTCGCAAGAGGACTCGCGTTCGTGCTCAGCCGTTTGCACGTGCAGTGGTATCGGCCGCTTACCGAGTATGCCGACATCACGGTGCAAACGTGGACGTGTCTCGAAAAAGGCGCGTCGTTCGGGCGCGGATACCGCGTGATGTGCGACGGCGAAACGGTAGCCGAGGCGATGGCGGTGTGGGCGCTTTTGAACGTGAACGAGGGGCGTCTCATGCGGGTGGACGAGGTGGATTTCCATTACAGTGGGGACGAGCCTTTGGAGATCCCTTGTCGGTTTGCGCTTGTGCGTGTGCCGCTTACCGAGGTAATGACCCGCACGGTGTTGTACGAAGACGTGGATTGCAACGGACATCTCAACAACGCGCGGTATGCGGATTGGTTGTGCAACTGCATCCCCGCGATCGATCGGTTGACGGTGACCGATCTGCAACTGCATTACGTGAAAGAGGCGCGTCTCGGCGAAACGGTGACCATTTGGTACGGCACCGCCGACGACGGTGCGACCCACGTGTTTGAGACCCGCCTTGCAAACGGCGAATGTAACGTGCGCGCCATTATCAAAACAAAGGAGTGATTCCCGATGACCATTGACAAGACCGTGGCCAAAGAAACGCGGTATATCGCCGCGTGGGTGCTCGCGTTCAGCGTGTTGATGCAGGTGGTGTTCCTGCTCATCGGGGAATGGGATTACACGGTGCTGCTGGGCAATCTGCTCGGTGCCGCCACGGCGGTGGGCAACTTTTTGCTGATGGGGCTTACCGTGCAAAAAGCGGTGGCGGAAGAACAAAAGGACGCCGCCCGTCGCATTCGCATGAGCCAAAGTTATCGGTTGATGATGCAAGGGGCGGTGCTGATTGCGGCGGCGCTGATTCCGTGGTTCAGTTTATGGGCGGCGGCGGTACCGCTTCTGTTCCCGCGGTTCGCCATTATGGTGCGGCCGTGGTTTGACAAACATAAGGGAGGTGAGGACGCTTGACCACCAAAGACCGTCGCTTTGCGGCGGTGGATATTCTGCTTCTCGTGGGGGCGGTGTTGCCGCTGGTGTTTGGGATTGTGTTAAAAATTTTAACCAATGTTCCCTCAGAAGGTATCACCATCACGGGTGCACGGGTGTTTTTCACCATTCCGATGCCGATTCAGGACCTGCCCATCACCGAAACGCAGGTAAACTCGGTGCTGGTGATGATCACGCTGTTGTGCGTGTGTCTCTATTTTACCCACGGGTTGACGGTGCGTCCCCATTTGAAACGGCAGGTGATCGCCGAATGGATCGTGAAGACCTGCCAAAAGTTGGTGGGGCAAAACATGGGCGAGTATTTTGCCGCCTTTGCGCCGTTTATTGCGGCGATTATGGGGCTTTCCGCCTTTTCGAGTTTGCTCACGCTGTTAGGACTGTATCCGCCTACGTCGGACATCAACGTCACGGCGGGGTGGGCGATTCTCGTGTTTTTCCTCATCACGTATTACAAACTCAAATGCGGTGTGGGGAACTATTTGAAAAGTTTTACCGAGCCGATCGTGGTGTTGTTGCCGCTTAACATTTTGGGCGAGGTGGCCACACCCGTGTCGATGGCGTTTCGTCATTTCGGTAACGTGCTGTCGGGCTCGGTCATCGCGGTGCTCATCGGCACGGCGCTGCAAGGGTTGTCCAACCTCATTTTCGGGTGGTTGCCCGGTGTGCTCGGTGACTTCCCGTTTTTGCAGGTGGGTATCCCGGCGGTACTGTCGATGTATTTCGACATTTTCAGCGGCGCGTTGCAAGCGTTCATCTTTGCGATGCTGACCATGCTGAACATCTCCGGCGCGTTCGCGCAGGAGGAATATGAAGCCAGACAAGCCAAAAAATTGGCCAAAAAGCAAAACAAATAAACGGAGGTAATGAACGATGTTGGAACTGAGTATTGGTATTATTTTGGGTGCGTGTGCGCTCGGCGCCGGTTGTGCGATGATCGCCGGTATCGGCCCCGGTATCGGTGAAGGTAACGCCGTTGCCAAAGCGTGTGAAGCCATCGGCCGTCAACCCGAAAGCAAAAGCGCCGTGACGTCCACCATGATCATGGGTTGCGCCATCGCCGAAACGACCGGTATTTACGCGTTGGTCGTCGCGATGTTGCTCATTTTTGTGGCCCCCAACCTGCTGGTCAACGTGTTGATGAAAGCAATTCAATAACGGGAGTAGATCGTGATGCCGACTTTAGACGTAGTATCGGTCAATATTTGGCAGATACTGATTTCTTTGGCAAACTTGGTGATCATCTTTTTGATCGTTAAGAAGTTTTTGTTTGCGCCCGTCCAGCGGATGCTTGCCGAGCGGCAAGGAGAGGTTGACCGCCAGTACGCCGCGGCGGATGAGGCGAAAGCCGCCGCCGAGGCCGACCGTGACGCGTGGAAAACCAAAATGGAAACGGCGCGGGATGAGGCAGACGAAATTATCAAAAAAGCCGTGCAAACGGCCGAATATCGCGGCGATGCGATTGTGGCGGAAGCGAAAGACCGTGCTGACGGTATCGTGCGTGCCGCCGAGACCGAGGCGCGCCTGGAAAAGGAAAAGGCGCGCGCCGACATTCGCGGCGAGATCGTGGACGTGTCCACCGTGTTGGCGGAAAAACTGCTGGAACGCGAAGTGAACGCCGACGATCACCGTGTGCTGGTGGACGCGTTTATTGACGCGATGGGTGACGGCAATGAATGATACCGCCCGTGAATACGCGGTGGCGCTTTTTGAACTCGCCGCCGAACGCGAACAGCTTGCCGCGGTGGGGGAGGACCTGACGCTTGTCACCGCGCAGTTTGCCGAAACCCCCGCGTACATCGAGTTTTTGTCGTCGCCCGCCGTGTCCAAAGAGGAACGGTTGTCGGCACTTCGCGCCGCGTTCGACGGGGCGGTGGCCGAGACGACGCTGTCGTTTTTGTGCGTGTTGTGCGAAAACGGACGGCTTTACGAGTTTGCCCGTTGTGCCGAAGTGTACGACGAGTTGTACCGCGAAAGCCAAAAAATTACCACCGCCAGCGTGATCAGCGCGGTGGAACTGACAAGCGAACAACGGGCACGGTTGTGCGACAAGCTGTCCCGACAAACGGGGCACACCGTGACCCTCCATTGTACCGTGGATCCCACCTTGCTCGGCGGCGTGGTGGTGGAACTGGACGGCAAGCGTCTGGACGGTAGTGTGAAACGCCGCCTACAGGTTTTGAAGGATGTGATGAGCGAATGAGCCTCAGAGCCGATGAGATCAGCAGTATTATCAAACAACAAATCAAGAATTACACCGAAAAGGTGGAAATGACCGAAACGGGCACCGTCATTCTGGTGGGTGACGGTATTGCGCGCGTGTACGGACTTCGCGGCTGTATGGCGGGCGAACTGCTGGAATTTGACGACGGCAGTTTCGGTATGGCGCAAAACCTCGAAGAGGAGACCGTGTCGGTGGCGGTGTTGTCCGACAACAACCACATTCGTGAGGGCACGGCGGTGCGCCGCACGGATCGCGTGTTGTCGGTGCCGGTGGGCGAAGCGTTCCTCGGCCGTGTGGTGGATGCGCTGGGCAACCCCATTGACGGCAAAGGCCCCATTGCGGCGGCAGGCACCCGTCCCATCGAAGCCCCCGCCCCCGGCATCATCGAGCGTGAAAGCGTGTCGGTGCCGTTGCAGACGGGCATTAAAGCAATCGACAGTATGATCCCGATCGGTCGCGGTCAGCGTGAGTTGATTATCGGTGACCGTCAAACGGGTAAAACCGAGATCGCGATCGACACCATTATCAACCAGAAAAACAGCGACGTGTTGTGCATTTACGTTGCCATTGGGCAAAAGAGCACCGCGGTGGTGCAATTGGCGCAGGAACTCGCGAAAGCGGGTGCGATGGATTACACCATCATCGTGTCCGCCTCCGCTTCCGAAAGCGCGCCGCTGCAGTACGTGGCGCCGTATGCGGGTTGTGCGATGGCGGAATATTTCCGCGAACAGGGCAAAGATGTGCTGATCGTGTACGACGATCTGTCCAAACACGCGGTGGCCTACCGCGCACTGTCGTTGCTCATCCGCCGTCCCCCCGGCCGTGAAGCCTATCCGGGTGACGTGTTTTATCTGCATTCCCGTTTGCTCGAACGCGCCGCGTGTGTGGCAAAGGAATACGGCGGCGGGTCGATTACCGCCCTGCCCATCATCGAAACGCAGGCGGGCGACGTGTCGGCGTATATCCCGACCAACGTCATCTCCATCACCGACGGGCAGATCTTCCTCGAGACCGAGTTGTTCCACGCGGGTGTGATGCCCGCTATCAACCCCGGTATCTCGGTCAGCCGTGTGGGTGGTGCCGCGCAGTTGAAAGCGATGAAAAAAGTGTCGGGCGAACTGAAACTGCTTTACTCGCAGTACCGCGAGTTGCAGGCGTTTTCCCAATTCGGCAGTGACCTCGACGCCGACACCAAAGCGCGCTTGGCGCTGGGTGAACGCATTGTGGAAGTGCTCAAACAAAAACGCAACGCCCCCGTGTCGGTGGGATGCCAGGTGGCGATCGTGTATGCGGTCATCAACGGCTATCTGGACCGTGTGGCGGTGAAAGACGTGCACGACTACGAGCAACAGTTGTTTGAACTGTTAAACAACAAGTACGGCGACCTAATGACTCGTTTTGAACAAGGCTATTTTGACGACAGCGACGTGGAAACGCTGAAAAGCGCGTTGAACGAAATGCAGAGGTGATGACGGGTGGGTGCCGATATGAAAAATCTGCGCACACGCATCCGCAGTGTGGACTCGACCCTGCATTTGACCAAGGCGATGGGGTTGGTGGCTTCCTCCAAAATTCGCCGCGCCACCGAAAAAGCGGTCGCGTCGCGCCGATATGCCGACGCGCTTCTTGACGCGATGGCGGTGCTGACCGCCGACGGTGAAGTGGCGAAAAGCCCCTATATGCAGGTGCGCGACACCTCCCGCACCCGCCTTATCGTCATCGCGGGTGACCGCGGTTTGGCGGGCGGGTACAACGCAAACGTGTTCCGCTTGGTGCGCGAACTCGGCGAAGCGGTGTACTATCCCATCGGCAAGCGCGCGTGCGAACGGTTTGGCGGCGAGTTTGCCTCGTCGGAACATGTTTCGTACGAACAGGCGCACGAATGGGCCGAGGCGATGTGCCGCGACTTTGAAAACGAAGAATTTGACCGTCTCGGCATCGTGTGGACGCGGTTTGACTCGATGATGACCCAAACCGCGACGGTGGACTGGGTGTTGCCGCTTACAAAAGCAGAAAACGCCCCTGCGCGAACGGTGGAATTTGAGCCGGATGCCGCCACCGTGCTCACACACGCGGTGTGCGAGTACGTGGCGGGGCTGTTGACGGCGCGTTTGCGCGAAAGTTTTGCGAGCGAAGTGGCCGCGCGCCGTATGGCGATGGATTCGGCGGGCAAAAACGCGCAGGAAATGATTGACGATTTGCAACTGAAATATAACCGCGCGCGACAAGGGGCGATCACGCAGGAGATCACCGAGATCGTCGCGGGAAGCGGAATGGAGTGATACGTATGTCGAATACGACCAAAGGGACTGTGTCGCAGGTGATGGGTCCTGTTGTGGACGTTCGATTTGAGGAAGGCAGTTTGCCTGCCATTTATAACGCGCTGACCGTTCCTGTGGGGGAGCGAACCCTCACGGTGGAAGTGGCGCAACACATTGGGGACAACACCGCGCGGTGCATTGCGATGTCCTCCACCGACGGGTTGACCCGCGGTGCCCCCGTGACCGATACGGGCAGCACCATCACGGTGCCGGTGGGACGCGAAACGCTCGGGCGTATTTTCAACGTGCTCGGTGACGCGGTGGACAATCAGCCGTCCCCCGAAACCGCCGAACGGTGGAACATTCACCGTCCCGCCCCTGCGTATGACGAACTTGCCACCTCGACCGAGATTTTGGAGACGGGTATCAAGGTCATTGACCTCATCTGCCCCTATTCCAAAGGCGGTAAGATCGGCTTGTTCGGCGGCGCCGGCGTCGGCAAAACGGTGCTGATTATGGAACTGATCAACAACATTGCCAAACAACACGGCGGTCTGTCGGTGTTTACGGGGGTGGGCGAACGCACCCGTGAAGGCAATGACTTGTATAACGAAATGAAACAGTCGGGCGTGCTTTCGAACACGGCGCTTGTGTACGGGCAGATGAACGAACCGCCCGGAGCGCGTATGCGCGTGGGACTTTCGGGACTGACGATGGCGGAATATTTCCGCGATACCGAGGGACAGGATGTGCTGCTGTTTATCGACAACATTTTCCGCTTTACCCAAGCGGGCAGTGAGGTGTCGGCGCTGCTCGGCCGTATGCCGTCGGCGGTGGGCTATCAACCCACCCTCGCCAACGAAATGGGCGCCCTGCAAGAGCGCATCACCTCCACGAAAAAGGGGTCCATCACGTCGGTGCAAGCGGTGTACGTTCCTGCCGACGACCTGACCGACCCCGCCCCTGCCACCACCTTTGCCCACCTCGATGCGACCACGGTGTTGGCGCGAAGCATCGCGTCGCAAGGCATTTACCCCGCGGTGGATCCGCTGGAATCCACCAGCCGTTTGCTTTCCCCCGAAGCGCTCGGCGAGGAGCATTATGCGGTGGCCAAAGAAGTGCAACGCATTTTACAACGGTATAAAGAACTGATGGACATCATCGCCATTATGGGTATGGACGAACTCTCCGACGAGGACAAGTTGCTCGTGGGTCGTGCGCGCAAAATTCAACGCTTTTTGTCGCAACCGTTTGACGTTTCGGAGAAGTTTACGGGTATTCCCGGCACCTACGTGCCGCTTGCCGAGACCATTCGCGGTTTCAAAGAGATCATCGAAGGCAAGCACGACGATCTGCCCGAATCGGCATTCTTGTTCGTGGGCACCATTGACGAGGCGGTGGCGAAAGCGAGGAAGGCGGGCGTATGAACACCTACTTGCTGACCGTGTCCACCCCCGACGGCAACGCGTTTGAGGGGGAGGCTGTCTCCCTGTCGGTGCGCGGTGTGGAGGGCGAACTCGCCGTGATGGCGGGGCATATCCCGTTTGTGACCACCGTGTGCCCGTGCGACTGCCGCATCGAATTGCCGGACGGCACCGAAAAGACGGGACACACCGACGGCGGTATTTTGACCGTGTCGGGGACGAGTGCGACCCTGCTTGCGGGGCGTTTTACTTGGTAAACAACAAAAAGGCCGCGTGTTGCGGCCTTTTTTAAAAGGAGAACAATATGAAGATCGCGGTTTTGGATGCGGGCACGCTGGGTGCCGATCTCGACCTGTCGCCGCTTGCCGCCGTCGGCGAGGTGACGACCTATCCCACCACCGCCCCCGAACAAATGGGGGAACGCCTGCAAGGGGTGCAGGTGGCGGTGGTCAACAAAATCAAAATGAACGCCGAGACCCTGCGCGAGGCGGAGGCATTGCGGCTCATCTGCGTGGCGGCGACGGGGTTTGACAACATTGACACGGCGTATTGTCGCGAGCGGGGAATTGCGGTGTGCAACGTACCCGCCTATTCCACCGAAAGCGTGGCGCAACTCACCGTGTCGATGGCGCTGTCGTTGGTGATGCATTTGACCGAGTATCGAAACTTCGTGCATTCGGGCGCGTACAGTGCGTCGGGTACGGCGAATCGCCTTACCCCCGTCTACCACGAATTGTCCACCCTCACGTGGGGTGTGGTCGGTGGCGGCGGCATCGGGACGCGGGTGGCGGAAATGGCGGGGGCGCTCGGCTTTCGCGTGGTGATGTGCCGTCGCAAACCCGAAACGCGGTTTGACAGCGCGGACATTGACACATTGTGTAAACAAGCCGATATTGTGTCGCTGCACGTGCCGCTGTCGGACGAAACGCGCCACCTCATCAACGCCGAACGCTTGGCGAGCATGAAAGGCGGCGCGATTCTCATCAACGTGGCGCGTGGGGCGGTGACCGACGAAGCGGCGGTGGCCGCGGCGGTGGAAAACGGCAAGCTGGGCGGCCTCGGTGTGGACGTGTACAGCGTGGAGCCGTTTTGTGAAGAGCATCCGTTTTATCGGTTGCTCGACCGTGACAACGTGTGTTTCACACCGCATATGGCGTGGGGTGCGGCGGAAAGCCGTGCACGCTGTTTGGCGGTGATCGTGGACAACATCACCGCGTTTTTCGGTGGCGGTAATCAAAATCGAATCGTATAAAAAAAGAAGCACGAACATTTCGTGCTTCTTTTTTGTTATTTCAGCAGAGCTTCCACCGCGTCGACGGCGGGGGCGATCTCGTCGCACACGGCGCGCTCGATCTCGCCTTCGTCGCACAAGCGGGAAATGTTCGCGTCCATCGGCAGTTTGGCGAGCAGGGGAATGTTCATCGCTTCGGCCGCTTTGTCGAGACCGTTTTCTTCACCGAACAAGTACAGTTTCTTGCCGCAATCGGGGCAGGAGATATAACTCATATTTTCCACCAGACCTACCACGGGGATATTCAAGAGGTCGGCCATCGTTTTGGCTTTGCCGACCACCATTTGTACCAGCGATTGCGGGGTGGACACCACCACCGCCGCGTCCACGGGCAGAGATTGGTATACCGTCAGCGGTACGTCGCCCGTTCCGGGAGGCATATCGATGAACAACACGTCCAGATCGCCCCACACCACGTCGGTCCAGAACTGCGTGACCGCGCCCGCGAGCACGGGACCGCGCCACACGACGGGTTTGGTTTCGTCCTGCAACAACAGGTTGATGGACATCACTTTGATGTTCATATGCGTTTCGGCGGGCAGAATGCCGAGGTCACTGCCCTGCGCTTTCATATGCAGGCCAAAAGCGTTGGGGATGGACGGACCGGTGATATCGGCATCCAAAATACCCACCTTGTAGCCGCGGCGAGCCATCATCACGGCGAGAAGCGAGGTGACCGACGATTTGCCGACACCGCCTTTGCCGCTGCCCACAGCGACCACTTTTTTGATGCTGCTGAATTCGTTTAATTTCGCGTGCAGGTCTTGTTCGCGCTCACTGCAGTTTTGCGAACAGGTACTGCAATTATGGGTACATTCACTCACGATGATTCCTCCTAAAAGACGATACTGGCGTTATTATACGCCTCTTCTCGCCAAAAATCAAGAGGTGAGGTTCTCAATCCACAAAAGCAGTTCGTCTTCGCTGTTTGCCACGATACCCGCGGTCAGTTGTGCGCGGATCTCGTCGGGAAGCGAGGCGACCGCCACGTCGTAGATCTCGGCGGGCAGTTCGCTGTCTCCCTCAAACCGCGCTACCTGCCCGTGCCATTCGCGAAAGGTTTGTACGGTAAAGGCGGGCGACTCGTTTTTGGCGACATTGGTCGGCGGTGGGGATGATTCGGTCGGCAAAAACGATCCCGCCCACAACGCCCCGCCGATGAGAATCAGGCACGCGATCACCGCCGGCAACCAACGGTCGTGCTCATTTTTTATCGTGTTCCACGGCATAAACAAACTCCTTTTGAGGTATATTCTTGTATATAGTTTGTACACCGTGCGTCCCCTTATGCGGCGGCGCGTTTTCTGTATTTGACATTTCGATGATTTTGCTATAGAATGTATCTGTACAACTAGTGCTTCTGATTCCCAAGGAGGGATTGTATATGCTGAAAAAACTGAAAAAGATCGGCGCGGCAGTCGGGCGCGTCGTGTTGACGGGCGGTCTCGTGCTCGTCATTACGGGGTGCATCGTGGCGTGCGTGCTGACGGTGTATATCGCCACCAATTTCAGCGGCGAGAGCAACCTGCCCGACGTGGACGCCATCAACGAAAACCAAACCAGCATCGTGATGACCTACAACAAAACCACCAACCGCTACGAAGAGTATCAGCGGTTGCAGGGTATCAACCGCGTGTGGGTGGATTACGAGGACATTCCCGCCAACCTGGTCAACGCCGTGATTGCCATTGAGGACGAACGGTTTAACGACCACTACGGCGTTGACTGGAAACGGACCATTTTGGCGATGGCCAACTTGGTGCTGCACTTCAACGACACCGAGTTCGGTGGTTCGACCATTACCCAACAGCTCGTCAAAAACTTGAACGATGACGACGACAAAAACATTCAGCGCAAAGTGCGCGAGATTTTGACCGCCATTGAAATGGAATCGGTGTACACCAAACCCGAAATTTTGCAGGCGTACCTCAACATTCTGCCGCTCTCGGGCGACATTGAGGGCGTGGGCGCGGGCGCGCAGTATTACTTTGCCAAAGACGTGGGGGAACTGACCATTGCACAGTGCGCCGCCCTGGCCAGCATCACCAACAACCCCGCACGGTACAACCCCTACACCCATCCGAAAGAGTTGCAACGTCGCCAACGCACCGTGCTGTATAAGATGCACGAGCTCGGTATGATCACCACCGACGAGTATCAACAAGCACTCGGCGAGGAACTGTATTTCAAACAAGGCTTTGAAAAATCGGGTATCTACGATTATTACACCGATATGCTCATTGACGACGTGGCTGCGGCGTTGGTGAAAACCTACGGGTACACCGAAACGCACGCCAAAAATATGGTGTTGTACGGGGGGCTGACCATCTATTCGTGCGAAGACCCCGAACTCCAGGCGAAGGCCGAAGCCATCTACGCCGACGAAGCCAACTTCCCCGAACTGCGCGAATCGGACGAAAAACCGCCGCAGGCCGCCATCTACGTGATGGATTATACCGGCAAATGCGTGGCGGTGGTGGGCGGCCGCGGTGAAAAGACCGCCAACCGTATCCTAAACCGTGCGGTCAGTTCGGTGCGTCAACCGGGTTCGACCATGAAACCCATTGCGGTGTACGCCCCTGCCGTGCAACTCAACCTCATTCACTTCTCGTCGCAAATTCCCGACTGCTACATCACCCTGCGCGACGGCAGCAAATGGCCCAAAAACTACGGGCAAAGTTCCCCGCGTGATTCGGGTATGACGTGGGTGGACAACGCCATCCAAAACTCCAAAAACACCGTGCCGGCGCAAATTATGCAGTCGCTTACCCCGCAACGCGCGTTTAATTTTGTCACCGGCTCGCTCAACCTGTCGTCGCTCGTCACGTCGGACAAAAAGGGAAACACCGACATCGACTATTCGCCGATGTGTCTCGGCGGTTTGACCCAAGGCGTGTACCCGCGCGAAATGGCGGCCGCGTATCAAGTGTTCGGCAACGGCGGTTATTATAACGAGCCGTATTCGTTTACCAAAGTGATGCAAAACGGCGAAGTGATCTTGGAAAACGGTCCCTCGCCCGTGCAGGTGCTGGATACCGATTCCGCCTACGTGATGAACCGTCTTCTCCAAAACGTGGTGCAGGGCGAATATCAAGCCACCGCGCGCCAACTCAAATCCTCTTGGACCGATTGGGAAGTGTTTGCCAAAACCGGTACCACCCAAACCAACAACGACGTGTGGTTGGTCGGCGGTACGCCGCAATACGTGGCGGCCAGCTGGTTCGGATATGACGAGAATCAAGAGCTCACCAGCAAGCAGACTTCTGCCGCGCGTAACCTGTGGAACAAGGTGATGCTCGCCATTCACAAAGGGTTAGAGCCGATGAACTTTGATGCCTACGTCGGCAACACGGTGGAGCACGCGTATTGCCCCGAAACGGGTCTTTTGGCCACCGATACCTGTCCCAAAACGCATATCGGTGTGTACAAACCCGATCACCTGCCCGAAACCTGCGGTAAGCATCCCGCTTCCGCCGCGCCCGAAGAAGGCGTGACGACCGACCCGTCGGCCACCGAGGCGACCACCGCTTCTACGCAGACAACTCCGTAAAACGCACAAACACCCCGCTTTGCCCAAGTGTTCTTAAGGGCACTTGGGCAGTTTTATTCGCCTTGCGGCGAGTAATATTGCTACGCAGTGATATTCGGCTAACGCCGAGGGGTATTCGCTTTGCGAGTTTTAAAAGGCGAATAAAATATCACTAAAACCGTAGGTTTTAATATCACGATTGCCGTCGGCAATCATATCATTCTTTGCGTAGCAAAGAATATCACTATATAAAAACTACTACCCGAAAAAGAGATTTGTTTTCTCCTCTTCGGGTAGTTTTGTCGTAAGTGACCCCGCTGTAAAGCGGGGTGTTTTTTATGAGAAAAAGCGTTATACTTCGGTGAAACGGTGGTTTTTGCGGTAGACGAGCGGCGGAACGGAAAAGTGTTCTTTAAACCGCCGCGAGAAGTAAAATTGATCGTAAAATCCCAACTGTTCGCTGATTTGGGACAGCGGCAGGTCGGTGGAGAGAAGCAGTTGTTCCGCCTTAAACAGCACCAATCCTTCGATATATTGACCTACCGACGTGCCCATTTCTTGTTTGAATTTGTGCGTCAATGTGTGAGGGGACACAAACGTGCACTCCGCCACCGTTTTCAGCGACAGCGACGCGGAAAGATTTTCTTCGATAAAGTGAAGCGCTTTGGTGACGCACGCGGAATAGGCAGGGGCTTCAAGCGTGATCCCTTCGCGGCAAAGCAGGGCCATCACGTCACGCTTGACGAGCGCGCGCAAATAGAGCAGTTCGGCGCGGGAGTCGGCGGCGTACAGCGCCAACAACTCGCGGATATAGTCGTCGTCAAGCGGGGTATACAACACGCGTGAGATACTGCGCAACAGGTCGTACCCCTCGCTTCCGAGCAGATTGACGTGAAAATACAGTTGCCGCATCTGTGTGTCGCAATGGTACGAAAACGCGCAACCGGCGGGCAACAAATACAGATGCCCTGCCTTGAGCGTCAACGCGCCGTGCGCCGTCTTCACAAACGCCTCCCCCTCGGCGATATAATACAGTCGCGTGTAGGGTGGTGACGGTTCGGTGGCGCACCATTTGTTGTCGCACAACGCGTTTCCGCTGGCAAGCAGTTGCAAGGATGCGGTTTCTTCGCGCCGATCAAGCGCGCGGTTGTGTGTGATAAGCATACAAAAATCTCCATATTTTCAGCCGAAATATCCATAGATTTTCGGCTGTTCTTGTGATACAGTGAAACCGTAAGTTCCATATTTTATTATAAATGGAGGTTTTGAATATGTCAAGTTATAAACGCCGCCCCTCGCCGGGCAATACCGATTGGTTGGTGCACGACCGATTTGGTATGTTCATTCATTTCGGTTTGTATGCGATGCCCGCCCGCCACGAATGGATCCGCTATGACGAAGTGATTCAGGATGCGGAATATCAACCGTATTTTGACCATTTTAACCCTGACTTGTTTGATGCACGCGAATGGGCCGCCAAGGCGAAAGCGGCGGGTATGAAGTACGCCGTGCTCACCACCAAACATCACGAGGGCTTCTGTCTGTTTGATTCCAAGTACACCGAGTACAAGATCACCAACACTCCGTTTGGGCGTGATCTCGTGAAAGAATACGTTGAGGCATTTCGCGCCGAGGGTCTCAAAATCGGTTTCTACTATTCGCTGATCGACTGGAATCATCCGCAGTTCCCGATCGACGATCTGCACCCGATGGCGGCGTATGAAGACGCCGAGGAGCGCAACAAGAGTCGCGATATGAAGAAGTATGCCCAATATATGCGCGACCAAGTGACCGAATTGATGAGCAATTACGGAAAGATCGACATTTTGTGGTTCGACTTCTCCTACGACGCCATGCCGGAACATCCGCGTTACAAACCGTGGATGAAAGGCAAACGCGCCGCCGATTGGGAGTCGGAAAAACTCATCGCCATTGCGCGCGAGTTGCAACCCGGCATCATCATCAACAACCGCACCGACATTGAGCAGGATACCTGGACACCCGAACAGATCCAGCGTGAACAATGGCCGACCCACCCCGAAACGGGCGAACTGCTTACCTGGGAAGTGTGCCAGACGTTTTCGGGTAGTTGGGGATATTACCGCGACGAGCACACCTGGAAATCGCCCGAACAACTTATCACGATGCTCATTAAAACGGTCGCATCGGGCGGCAACCTGCTGATGAACGTGGGGCCCACCGCGCGCGGCAACTTCGACTATCGTGCCGATGCGGCGCTGGAAGAGTTCGCCAAATGGATGAAGGTGAACAGCCGTTCGATCTACGGGTGCACCAAAGCGGAGCCGGAATTTGAAACGCCGCTCGGTTGCCGTTTGACCCAAAGCGAGGACGGCAAGCGGTTGTACATCCACATTTTGGACTATCCGCTCCAAATGCTCACCATGCCGTCACTTGCGGGCAAGGTGGCGTATTCGCAGTTCCTGCACGATGCCAGCGAGCTGCCGTTCTACGACAGTGCCGCCAACCGTTGCGGTGAAGTGATGAATGACACTTTTGTGTTGCCGGCGCTCAAACCCAACGTTCTCGTCCCCGTTATCGAAGTGTTCCTGAAATAAAAACGAAAGCCTCACGATAGGCGTGATACTCTTAGCGGAGTATCACGCCATCTCTATTCGCCTGCGGCGAGTGATATTGCTTCGCAGTGATATTCGGCTTATGCCGAGTGATATTCGCTGCGCGAGTTGTGCGGAAAATAGAATATCACTGAAGCCGCAAGGCTTCAATATCACGATTGCGATAGCAATCATATCACTCTTTGCGAAAGCAAAGAATATCACCAAAAGCAGAAAAAGAGAGAGCAAAGCGGTTTTTCTTTCCGCCTTGTTCTCTCTTTGCGTTTTTATTGCAAGTTTCGCATTTGTTTAGCAAATGCATCGGGCTATGCTCATACCCCTATTATAAATTCTCCGATAAGGGCAACACCCATATTCTCGTGAGGCTTTTTTATAGTTCGATTTCCGCGTACACGTCCCGCAAGACTTCGCACGAGGCGTGGAACTGTGCTTGTTCCTCGTCGGTGAGGGCCATTGTGTGCACACGGCGAATGCCGTTGCGGTTGACGATACAGGGCACGCCGACGTAAACGCCCGACTCGCCGTATTCGCCATGGAGCATCGCCGAGACGGTGAGCACGCTGTTTTCGTCCCCCAAAATGGCTTTGGTGATGCGCACGAGCGACATCCCGATGCCGTAGTAGGTGGCGTTTTTGGCTTTGATGATCTGTTGAGCGGCGTCCCGCACGTTGCTCTCGATACGGCGCAGGTCACATTCGCAACAGTCACCGCCGTCTTCTTCGCACAACGCGAGGACGGGACGGGTGGCGAGCATCGCTTGCGACCACGGCACAAACTCGCTGTCGCCGTGCTCCCCGATGACGTAAGCGTGGACGTTGCGCGAGTCGACGGTGAAGAAATCGCCGAGCAAAAAGCGCAGGCGAGCCGTGTCCAGCACGGTGCCGCTGCCGATGACGCGGCGTGGGTTGAAGCCCGACAAGGCACAGGTGATGCGGGTCATAATGTCGACGGGGTTGGTGGCGACCAAAAAGATGCCGTTAAAGCCCGAACGTACCACCGGTTCGACGATCGAACGGAACACCGCGGCGTTGCGAGAGAGCAGGTCGCGCCGCGATTCGCCCGGTTTTTGTGCCACACCCGCACAGATGACCACGATGTCGGCGTCGGTACAATCGTCGTACGAGCCGGCGTAGATCTTCATGGAGGTGGGGGCAAAGGCAAGGCCGTGGTTTAAGTCCATCGCTTCGCCTTCGGCGCGCTGTCGGTTGACGTCAATGAGCACCAGCTCGTCACAAGCACCTTGGTTGAGCAGGGCGTACGCATAGCTCATTCCCACCATACCCGTGCCGACCAGCACGACTTTTCGATTATCACGTGTTACCATAGGGAAAACTCCTGTTTTTTCTTATTTTGCCTGAACGGACAGCGTATATTCACGCGGGGTCATTCCCGTTTCTTGTTTGAAGTGGCGGGAGAAATAGTGCACCGACGAATAGCCGAGCTTGTCCGCAATTTGGGTGATGTTGCCCGCGCCCTCGCGCAGCATAATTTTGGCTTGCACGATCTTAAGATCGCGGTAATATTCCATCACGCCTTTGCCCGTGACCGCTTTGAAGATGGTTTTCAGATTGGTGGCGCTTTGCGCGGAATATTGGCAAATATCCGAGAAGGACAGCGAATCGCACAAATGCTCTTCCATATACTGCTGGATGCGCAGTACCAGATCGCAATCCGAACGGTGTTTGATCGAGGAGGACGCTTTGGGGCGTTGGTCAAGCGGCATCTCGTTGCGGATCATATCGAGAAGCAACATCTCGAGCTGTAACGAGATCATCTGTTCCGTACCGAACGGCACGTGCTTGCTGCGCTCCATCTCCACCGTATACGGGTCGCCGAGCGGGTTGGAAAACGCCACTTTCGCCTCTTTGATGATCTGCGCCATCAAATCGCGCTGGCGCGCGGTGGCGTAGGCGATCTTATGTTTGAAAAACGACATGGCGGGGGAGTTGCACACAAAGGTGAAGATGACCACGTTTGGCGCCACCTCGCCGTTGCCGTACAGATTGTGAAATTCGTTTGGTTGATGAAAGATCAGTTGGCCTTGTTGCAGTTCGTAGCCATTATTTTCGGCAATGACCTCCAGGCGGCCTTTGTCGACGTACACCAATTCCCAAAAATCGTGGCGTTCGCCGCCGAACACGTAGTTTTTGGCGTGCTCAAAGTAGTGGAGTGTCACAACCGATTCGATTTCGATCTCCCGTTTCAACACGGTGGGGACAAAGGGGGTCATACCGTTTCCTCCTTTTACAAATAGATGCGCGGCACGCGTTTGCCGATGCCGCAGATCAGCTCGTAGCCGATGGTGTTTGCCAGATCGGCCACTTCGTCGGCCGAGGGGGTGTCGCCAAACACGGTGACGGATTGTCCCGCCGCGACGCCCTCAACGCCCGTGACGTCCAACACGCATTGATCCATACAAATGCGACCGATAAGCGGAACGCGATGGCCGTTTACCTGCATCGTCGCGGTGTTGGAAAGCGTTCGCGGATAGCCGTCGGCGTATCCGAGCGGAACGGTGGCGACCACCGCGTCGGCATCGGCGGTGTGGGTACACCCGTAACTCACCGGGGTGCCCGACGGGATCGTTTTCACCTGCGAGATCACCGTTTTGAGGGTCATCGCCGCCTGCAGGTCGACCGTTTTTTCGAAAAGCGGGGAGGGGAGCAGCCCGTACAACACGATACCGGGACGCACCATATCCAGGTGCATGTCGGGGAAGCGCAGGGTGGCGGCGCTGTTGCAACAATGCTCGAGAGCAAAGGTGATGCCGCGTTGTTCGAGTGCCGCCGTTGCCCCCGTAAAGAGGGCAAATTGGCGGCGGGTGAACGCTTCGCCGTCTTGCTCATCCGCCATCGCAAAGTGGGTAAAAATGCCGGTTACCGCCAACTGCGGCAGGGAACACGCGGCGGCGATATCGTCCAGTGCGGCGCGGTCGTCGTCCTCGTCGTGATAGAAAAAGCCGACGCGGGACATGCCCGTGTCCAATTTGACGTGGCAGTCCACCGTCACGCCCGCGGCGGTCGCCGCGGCATTCAGGTTGGCGGCGTATTCGCCGTCAAGCAACGCCTGCGTGATGTCGTAGTGTGCAAGCCGCGCCGCTTCTTCGGGCGGGGTGTAGGACAAAATGAGGATCGGACGGGTGATACCGCCCTCGCGCAGGCGAACGGCTTCGTCCAAATTGGACACACCGAACCAATCGGCGCCTGCCTTTTCCAGCGTGACGGCGGTCGGCAGGTCACCATGACCGTAGGCGTCCGCCTTCACAATCGCCATTACACGGCAATCGCCGTGCACGCGTTCGCGCACGCGGCGGTAGTTGTGCGCCACGGCAGAAAGCCGAATTTCTGCCCAACTGCGTTTTAAAAAGTCTGCCATAACGTCACACTCCTGTCGTATCAAAAATCGGGATCATCTGTGTGCCGGCGCTTTCGCGGTCCTGCACGTATCCGTCAAGGTCGGTATCGGCCAAATGCCGCCACACTTTTTCGCACTCGCGCGCAGTGAGACGGCGCGAAAGTTCGGGGAACCCGTCGATGTCGGCCATCGGGGTGTATTGGAACATCAAACTGGTGAGCGCGCCCTCGGGCAGATGCCGTGAGAGCCAATCGATCACCGCGAGCGATTCGGCGGTGTGCCCCGGCAACACGAGGTGGCGCACCACCGTGCCGCGGGTGAGCATACCGCGTTCGTCAAACACGGCAGGGCCGGTTTGGCGCGCCATTTCGAGCACCGCGTCACACGCGAAAGTTGCATAATCGGTCGCACCCGACAGCGCACCCGATAGGGAAGGCGAAAGGTATTTGAGGTCGGGCAGATACACGTCGATCAGCCCCTCAAGCGAGCGAAGCGTGTCCACCGTTTCGTAGCCGCCGCTGTTGTATACCACCGGCACGGGCGGGCGGTACAGCATCAGTGCCTCGCGAATGGCGGCGGCGTAGTGGGTGGGGTTGACAAGATTGATATTGGCGGCGCCTTGCTCAACAAGTTCGCGAAAAATTTCCGCCAACCGCGCTGTCGTGACCGCCTTGCCGACGGGACCGCGACTGATCTCACGGTTTTGACAAAAGCCGCAACGCAGCGTACATCCCGCGAAAAACACCGTCCCCGACCCGTTTTGCCCACTGATGCACGGCTCCTCCCCAAAATGGAGTGCCGCACGGGCAATCACGGGGGCGGCAGGCATACGGCAAAAGCCGTGCCCCACCGTGTCGGTGCGAAGGGCGCCGCAGCGGCGAGGGCAGAGCGAACACGTAAATTCCATCGGCGCACCTTCTTTCATAGTATTAGTATACAATGGCGGGCAGAAAAATTCAACAAGTATTTGTATTTTCGGTCGAGATGTGGTATGATAAAGGAAAATACTTGCCTGTTTGAGGAAAAATCTCACCGTTTTTGCAAAAGGAGTGCGTAGCGATGAACGTCGGAGTATCCACCTCCAACTTATACCCCTTGCCGATTGAAGAGTCGCTGGACAACATTTTGGCGTTGGGTGTTCGGCACACGGAGATCTTTTTTAACGCGGCGTGCGAACTGGAAGCGCCGTTTGTGGATGATCTGCGCCGTCGGTTGGACGCACACGGGGCGGTGGCGCACGCCATCCACCCGCATACGTCGTTTATGGAGCCGCATTTTTTGTTTTCCATCTACGAGCGCCGCGCCGACGAGATGGTGGACAATTACAAACGCAATTTTGAAGCGGCGGCGCGCCTGGGCGCACGCTATCTGGTGTTGCACGGCGACCGCGCGCAAAGTCAACTGTCGCTCGAACAATCGCTGGAACGGTACGAGCGGCTCTACGACCTCGGGGTGACCTACGGGGTACGGGTGGCACAGGAAAACGTGGTACGGTTTCGCGCCGAAAGTTTGGACTATATCCGCGCGCTGCGCCGTCATCTCGGCGACAAAGCCGCGTTTGTGTTGGATGTGAAACAGACGGTGCGGTGCGGGCACACCATCGAGGAGGTTGCCGAAGCGATGGGGGACGCTATCGTACACGTGCACGTCAGTGACCATACCGCGGAGCAGGATTGTCTGCTTCCCGGCAAAGGGGCGTTTGATTACGGGCGGTTGCGGGCGATTTTGGCGGCGCGCCGTTACGAGGGAGCGGTACTGCTCGAACTGTATCGCCGCAATTTCGGCGAGGCAGCCGAACTCGGAGAAGCGGTTGCGTGGTTGACCGAGAGATTGCAACACGAATAAGAAAAAACGCGCCACCCGACAAGGTTGTCGGGTGGCGCGTGGTTTATGATGATCAGTCGCAACAGGGGTCAACTTTTTCGGGGACGGGTTCTTCGGGGGCGGCGACCGTCACGTCACCGAGACCGGTGGTTTCGGAAAACAAGACGTTCGCTTTGGTGGCGTTGACCGCGTCGGTCGGGACGATGATCTTGGCGGCTTTGCCGTCCGCCATTTTGATGAGTGCTTCGTATTTTTTGAGTTCCAACACCGCGGCATCGGCCCCCGCTTCACGCAGGGCGCGCAGACCGTCGGCCTCGGCTTTTTTGGAAAGATAGATGGCTCTCGCTTCACCTTCGGCACGGGCGATACGGGCGTCGCGTTCGCCTTCGGCGGCGAGGATCATCGCTTGCTTTTCACCCTCGGCGCGGGTGATGGAGGCGGCTTTGTGACCTTCGGCTTGCAACAAGGTCTCGCGGCGGTCACGCTCAGCCTTCATTTGTTTTTCCATCGCGTTTTGAATCTCCGCGGGAGGAATGATGTTTTTCAGTTCCACGCGGCTGACCTTGATGCCCCATTGGTCGGTCGCTTCGTCCAAAATTTCCGCCATTTTGCCGTTGATGGTGTCACGCGAGGTGAGCGTACCGTCAAGTTCGAGTTCACCGACAAGGTTGCGCAGCGTGGTGGCGGTGAGGTTTTCGAGCGCGGAGATGGGGTTGACCGCGCCGTAGGCGTAGAGTTTCGCGTCGTAAATGCGGAAGAACACCACCGTGTCGATCTGCATGGTGACGTTATCCTTGGTGATAACGGCTTGCGGAGGCGAGTCCATCACCTGCTCTTTGAGGGTGATGCGCTTGGCCACACGCTCCAAAATCGGGATCTTCACGTGGATGCCCGCGCTCCAGGTGGTGCGGTATTTGCCGAGAAATTCAATGACGTATTCCTGCGCTTGCGGCACGATGCGGATGTTGGGAAAAATCAGCAACGCCAGCACCACAAGCAACACAATAATCAACACTTCCATACAAAAATCCTCCTTACATTGGTGTTACGTTCAGTATATCATATATGCGCGGTTTATGCAAGAAATTTGTCGAAACGGCGGTTACCGCTTGCGTGCAAGCACGTACCACAAAACGCCGCCCGCGCCGAGGATGACGGGGACGATGACCACCGCCCACGGAAAACGCGCGGGGGTGGGGGCAGGTGCGGGAGAGGTGGTGGTTGTGCCGACGGAGGTGGTGGCGGAGGAGGGAACGGTGGTGTCAACGTTACCCGCCGCCGTGGTGGCTGCCGTTTGGGTGGTATCGCCCGCCGTGGTGACGGCGGAGGTGGTTTTGGTGATACTCGCGGCGGTTTTGGACGTGACCGTGGTTTTCCCGCGGGAGGTGGTGGTTGTTACTCCCGCCGCGGACGAGGGGGCGGTCGTGGCGGTGACCGAAGAAGCAGTTTTGGTGGTGGCGGTGGCGGTGTTTACCGCGCGCACCGCCAAATTGTCAAACGCGGCGGTGCCGTTTACCACCTGCAACCCGCATTTGCCGCCCGTGAACGGGTAGTCGTTATCGGTGTGGGTGAGGATGCGCTTGCCGTCCAGATACACCTCGACGACGTTGCCGAAGGCGGTGATTTTCAGCGTGTGTTCTTTGGTAAAATCGGCGGTGGTTGGGTAACGTTTCAGCAACGTTTCGCCGTAGTTGTGTTTATACAGGTTTACTGCGCCGTTGGTCACGCATACGTAGTAGGCTTGTTTGTACCACGTGCGCCGAAAACGGAAACTGCTCGCTTCCCCGTCCGATACGTTGGCGGCGCGCAAAAACAGCCCCGCTTCGGCGTTGTTTTCGGTTGATAAAAGGGAAAGGGTGACTTCCACGCTGTAATCGCCCCACCCCGTGTTGCCCAGCACCGTTTTGGCAAAGGTGTCGCCTTTGGGGCTGGGGACGGCGGTGAGGGACAGTTTGCCGTTTTGGTACACCGATTCGCCCTCGTGGTCGATGAGGGTGGGGGTGGGTTCGTCCAACGTGTAAACGGCATCGGCAACCGTTTTTTCGGGACGGGTTGCCAGTTCGTAAAATTCCCATTCGCCGCTTACCACCTCCACCGCAACGGTGTTGTTGCCGCGGCTGAACACGGCGGAACGAAAAATGTGGGTCAGGTAGTCGGCACTGCGGCCGAGCGCCACCTTTTCGGCAAATAATTTGCCGTTCAAATAGACGTTGACCACCGCGTTGGCGGCGGTTTTGCCACGCAAAGTGAGGGTGGCGTGGGTAAGCGAGGGGGCTTTGAGGGTAAACGCGGCGCGCGACCCCGCCGTCATCCGCAAGGCGTTGCCCGCTTCGTTGGTATCGACGGTGACACACCCCGTTTTTTGGTTGGCAAGCACCGCGTCGTAGGTGGCGTTTACGTATTTTTCGGCGGTGTGGTCCAGATTGCCGAGCGCTTTGCCCGAAAAAGCGGTGTAGCCGATGGTGGTGCCTTGGCTATACCCGATGTTGCCGCCGCCGACGGTATCCGTTTCCGCCACCAACGCGCCGTCCACGTACACGCACAGCGTTTGGGCGGTTTGTTGCACCCGCACGCATTGAAGCGTGTTCGGCGCGGTGTTTTGCGGGAGAGGATAGGTGCGGGCGGTGGTTTTGCCGCCCGCGGTGCGGGTAAAGGTCATCGTTTGCCCGCTAAAGGCCAAACGGCAAAAATTTTGGGCATCCGCGTAGCCGAACAGCACGTCGCCCGTTTGAGGGACGAGGTTGTATTCGGCGGTGAACACGGCGGGGGCGGCTTTTTCGGACAGCCACCGCGCGGTGAGCGCTTGTACCCCGTCCGCGGGGCGGTACGCAAAGTCGGGGAGGGCGGGGTTTTCCGCTTCGGCGGTGTAGACCGCCGTGACGGGTTTTTCGCCGTTCCACAGCACGCGTTGCAGGTTGAATCCGCGGTCGATGGAATGAGTGCCGTCGGGATAGCGGTTGTGGTACACCAAATAATAGGTGTCCAAGTCGGGCCCGATTACCACGCTGTTGTGACCCAGCGCGGTGGTTTCCCCCTCGGTGGACAGCAGCAGCACGTTTTGGGCGGGTTCGGTCCATCCCTCGGTGAGCGATTCGGACAGCGCGTATTCCACGCGGTAGGCGGGGTCAAGCACGCTGTTGCCCGTAAAGGTCATATAGTACAAGCCGTTGCGTTTGAAAATGCTTGCCCCTTCCGTCCACATACCCGACATGGTTTGCGGGAGGGTGGCGGCATATTCCCACGCGCCGTCGGGCGTGCCCAAACGGTACAACGGTAATTTTTGATAGCCCGCGTGGGTGAGGTATACCGTGCCGTCGTCGTCTTTAAACAGCGAGGCATCGATGTCGCCCCCCAAATCGCCCGACACGGCGTAAAACGGGCCTTCGGGTTTGTCACTTTTAAACAGGTAGTTGGTGGTGCCGTTCGGGCAGGAGAGACAGTAAAACCGGCCGTTCCAGTGGAACACTTCGGGCGCGTAGAGGTTTTCGGAATGTTCGCCTTGAAACGGGGTGCTGACAAACGTCCAGTTGACCAAATCGGTGGAGCGGTAGCAGTTGCCGCCGCCGTAGGCGTAGTACGTGCCGTTGTATTTCATCACGAACGGGTCACCCATCGGCATTTCCACGCCTTGCGCGTTGTAAAACGGAATGGGGTTGTTGTAGGCGGCGCAGGGCAACACAAAAAGCGCCGTGACGAGAATTACGGCGAGGAAAATTTTAACGAGTGCAAACAAGCGGTTCATAGCCTTATCCCCAATGCAATTCGTAGTAAAACCATTGGTCGGTAATGGGTTTGACAAAGCACCAATCGGTGGTGCCGTTCGGGTCGCCGAAGCAATACCCGTCGTCGGTTTTATGAAGAGCGGCCTCCAAGTCGCCGCGCGTGCTTTCGCTGTAGCGGTCGGGCAGTAAGATCTCGTTGCGGCGCGAGTAGTAATATCCGTAATACTCGCCGTCGACGGTAAAATCGTAAAACTCCACGTCTTCCACGGGGTCGAGCAGGTCAAGGTTGTTGGTGACGTAGCGCGCGATCTTGTCATAACGGGTCTCGTTTTTCGGTTGTTCGTTTCGGCAAGCGGTGAGAGAGAACAACAGGATGAGCGTGAACACGAACAAAACCGGTATTGCCACGTATGGATGTTTATCGAGGTTTTTCATTTGAGGTTCTCCTTTACGGTGTTGATGGAGGAGATGAGCATAACACGAATGCTTGTGCAAGAAGAATCAAGGGTTTTATATTCTTCAGATATGTAATTCGTCTTGAATAACAGTTCCAACCAATAGCCGGTTTCATTTGCTTCTTTGAGGGCAATCTGCAATTTTGAGATAAAGTCTGCTTTGCCGTGAGCATATTGAGCCTCACGGATATTTGCGCCAATAGAGGTTCCGCTTCTGCCGATTTGGTTTGATATTATGGATTCTCGTTTTTCCTTCAAACATTTCACAAGATTTATGATAGACACCGCAAAATCCATCGATTGTATTCTTAGTTTGCTTTCAGACATAACAATGCCTCCCGACTCGAATGTATTATATCATAAATATCGACAACAATCAATATTCTGTGAAGTTTGGGCTTCTCCCAAGTGAAGCAGCGACGATGTCGCTGTGAAGTATTGTGCATTGCACAACGTGAAGTTACGTGTGCCACTCACGCCCTCAGGCACTTCACGATGCGTAGCATCGCTTCACGCACCGAAGGTGCGCTTATCGTGCTGCAAGGCACACTTAGTTGAAAAGGACCCACATTTGTCACAGACAAATGTGGGTCCTTTTCTGGCTGGGCTGGATGGAATCGAACCATCACGGCGTGAGTCAAAGTCACGTGTCCTGCCACTAGACTACAGCCCAATGTATGGGGTGGGAGATGGGATTCGAACCCACGATCTTCAGTGCCACAAACTGACGCGTTAGGCCAACTACGCTACACCCACCATATAATGGCGCGCCTGAAGGGACTCGAACCCCTGGCCCTCTGCTTAGAAGGCAGATGCTCTATCCGGCTGAGCTACAGGCGCATGTTTCATCGTGGAGCGGGTGATGGGAATCGAACCCACACAACCAGCTTGGAAGGCTGGGGTTCTACCACTGAACTACACCCGCGTATCATCAAGCGGATACCATAATACCACACCAAAACCGCCGTGTCAAGAGTTTTATTTTGTTTTTTGCGAAGAAGTTTTACAAAAGAGGGGGGAGGGGACTGCGCGGCGGCAGGGCGTAGAGCCCTGTTCTACGATGCCGCCGTTTTGAGCACGGCGCCGGGATAATAGTGTGCGAGAATTTCGCTGTAGGAGAAGCCTTGCGAAGCGAGACCGCCCGCGCCCACCTGGCTCATTCCCACGCCGTGTCCGTAACCGTGTGCGGTGAACGCAAACCCGTTTTCGGCGCGGGTGACCGTAAAATTCGCCGACCGCAACGATAACCGTTTGCGCACCTCACCGCCCGTGAACACCTTGCCGCCGACGGTGAGGGCGGTCACGGTGCCCGAGGCGGTCACGCTCGGGTCGGGTGCGATCCACCCGTTCGCATCCCCTGTCAACTCCACGTCTGAAAAGGCGGCGGCAAAGTCGGCGTCCGACACGGTGGTGGTTTCGGCGGCACGGGTGGCGTCGGCGGTGCTGACTACCGCTTGCAGATAGGGAAAGTCTTGTCCCCACACGACGCCTGCCGTTTCGGTGCGTCCGCCGTTGTAGGCGTGGTACACCGCCAAGATCGGCTCGTCTTCATAGGCGAGATAGGTGCCCGCCACCGCATCCACCGCCGCGGCGACGGCGGTGAGATGCTTGTCGTAATCGTTCCCCCATTTTTCGCGCAACCCCTCGGGCGAATATCCTGCGGGGAACGAGTCGGGCAGTTGCGACGAATGGGCACCTTGCAGGTCGGGGTTGTCGGCGTTAACCTTTTTCTCGCGCAAATAATAGGTGTAGGTTGCCACCGCTTGCGCTTTCAACGCTTCTGTGCCGTAGGAGGCGGGCATCTCCGCCGCTACCGTGTAAATGAGAAAATCGCGCTCGGCAAAGGTGTACAGCACCCCCGCCGACGCGTCCAACACGGTGATGGTGGCGGTGGGTTTCGCGTTGTCGGCGGTGGGGGTGGTGACCGCTTCGCCGAGCGATAAATCGGGGGCGGGTTTGGGCAAAAACGGGAGCGGAAGAACCAACGTCAGGGCATAACCGAGGGCAATAAGCCACGCAAAACCTTTCATTTTCTCACCTGCATACGGAAAATTCGTTGACAATCCCATAAAATGCGGCTATAATAAACCATTATACTAAAATTAGGAAGTCGGTTTTATGGAACGCTTGTACGACACACAATTTCGGGACGTCTTTACATCCTTATGCGAGCGGGCGAAAGAAAATGCCCCCATCGACCCGAAAGAATTTCGTAAATATGAAGTGAAACGCGGCCTGCGTAACGCGGACGGCACCGGCGTGATGGCGGGGCTTACCCGCGTGTGCAACGTGCACGGATACGTGCTCAACGAGGGCGAAAAGACCCCCGTAAAAGGGGAACTCACCTACCGCGGTTACGCCATTGAAGATCTGGTGGCGGGCAGTCACGGCAAAGGTCGTTTCGGGTTTGAGGAAACGGTGTTTTTGCTGCTGTTCGGCTCGCTTCCTACCGACGAACAGTTGGCGGAATTTTGCGATCTGCTGTCCGAGTGCCGCGAACTGCCGCAATATTTTGCGGAGGATATGATCATCAAAGCGCCGTCCCCCAACCTGATGAACAAGATGGCGCGTTCGGTGCTCGCGCTGTATTCGTACGACAGCAATCCCGACGACACGTCGGCGGAAAACGTGATGCGCCAATCCATTGAACTCATTTCGATGTTGCCCGGCATTTTGGGGTATGCGTATCAGGTCAAGCGCCGCCATTACGACGGAAAGAGTATGTATTTCCACCCGTTTAAAGCGGGACTGTCCACGTCGGAGACCATTTTGCGTACCATTCGCTCCAACGCGAAGTATACCGAGGAAGAGGCACGCTTGCTCGATTTGTGTCTGATGTTGCACGCGGAACACGGCGGCGGTAACAACTCCACCTTTACCACTCGCGTATTATCATCGTCGGGGACCGATACCTTTTCGGCGATCGGTGCGGCGATCGGCTCGCTCAAAGGCCCCAAACACGGCGGCGCCAATCTTCAGGTGGTGCGGATGATGGAAGACATCAAAGCCCACGTGAGTGACGTGCACGACGATGAGGAGATCGCCGAATACCTGAAAAAATTGTTGCACAAAGAAGCGGGCGACCGTTCGGGTCTCATTTACGGTATGGGTCACGCGGTGTACACGTTGTCCGACCCGCGCGCCGTTATCTTGAAGCGCGAAGCCGAGCGCGTGGCGGTGACCGACGAACTGCGTAACGATTTTGTGTTGCTCGATGCGGTGGAACGCCTCACCCCCGGCTTGATGGCGAGCGAGCGCGGCATCGAAAAGGCCGTGTGCGCCAACGTGGATATGTATTCGGGACTTGTATACCGTTCGCTGGGCATTCCCGAAGAATTGTACACGCCGCTGTTTGCGGTGGCGCGGATCAGCGGCTGGTGTGCGCACCGCATTGAGGAATTGCTGACGGGCGGGCGTATCATCCGTCCCGCATACAAGCCGTACGGCAAACCGAGAGAATACAAAGAATTGGAAGAGAGATAAAAAAACCGCACCGTTTAAAAAACGGTGCGGTTTTTTTGTGAGGTTTCGTTATTTCACGGGGCGGCAATGCCAGATGGTGTCGGAATAATCTTGGATCGAGCGATCGGACGCGAACAGACCGCTGTGGGCGGTGTTGAGGAACGCCATTTTTGCCCACGCGTCTTTGTCGTTGTACACCTGCGCGGAACGGGCTTGCGCTTCGCAGTAGGAATCGAAATCGGCAAACACCATATACGGGTCGCGATTGACCAGCGAACCCGTGATCTCACCGTAGGACTGACCGCCGAAACCGCGGTTCATAAAGTCGATGGCGCGGCGGATACGTTCGTTGTCGCGGTAGTAGTCCTGCGGACGGTAACCGCGTTGTTTGAGGGCGGTGACTTCGTGTTCGCGCATACCGAACAGGAACATATTCTCTTCGCCCACCTGCTCGCAAATTTCCACGTTGGCGCCGTCCAGCGTGCCGAGGGTGATGGCACCGTTCATCATCAGTTTCATATTCCCCGTGCCGCTGGCCTCGGTGCCCGCGAGTGAAATTTGTTCGCTGATGTCGGCGGCGGGCATCAGCAGTTCCGCCAAGGTGACACGGTAGTCTTCGAGATACACGAGTTTGAGTTTGTCGCGCACGGCGGGGTCGTTTTCGATCTCTTTCGACAGTTTGCACAGGAAACGAATGATCTCTTTCGCAAGGAAATAACCGGGCGCGGATTTGGCGCCGAAGATATAGGTGCGCGGCGTCACGTCGGCATTCGGATTGTTTTTGAGCCGCAGATACGCGTCCACGATGTGCAAGCCGTTCAAATGCTGGCGCTTATATTCGTGCAACCGCTTGACCTGCACGTCAAAGAGCGAGTCGGGGTCGACGGTGATGCCGTTGTGTTTTTGGATATACTTGGCGAGTCGCTCCTTGTTGCGGTGCTTGATGGCCATAAACTCCGAGAGCGCGGCTTTGTCGTTTGCAAACGGGGCGAGTTTTTCAAGTTGGGAGGCATCCAACACGAATTTGTCGCCGATACGGTCGGTGATAAACTGCGTCAGTTCGGGGTTGGCTTGGCACAGCCAGCGGCGGTGCGCGATGCCGTTGGTGACGTTGCCGAATTTTTCGGGCATCACGCTGTACGCGTCGTTAAACACGGTTTGTTTGAGAATTTCACTGTGGATCTTCGCCACGCCGTTGACACGGTGGGAAGCCGCCACGCACAGGTTGGCCATTTTGACCAACCCGTAACTGATGATCGCCATACGGCTGACCTTTTCGGTGTCGCCGCCCGTTTTTTGCATCATTTCGGCACTGAAACGGTCGTTGATCTCACGCACGATTTGATAAATACGGGGCAAGCGTTGGGAGAACAGGTCTTCGGGCCAGCATTCCAGCGCTTCTTTCATCACGGTGTGATTGGTGTAGGCGACCGTTCTCGTCACGATGTCCCACGCTTTGTCCCACGGATAGCCGCATTCGTCCAACATAATGCGCATCAATTCGGGAATGGCGAGGGTGGGATGGGTGTCGTTAATATGAATGGCGGCCATATCGGGCAGGTTATCCAGCGTGCCGAATTGTTCAAGGTGGCGCTTGACGATATCCTGTACCGAAGCGGATGCGAGGAAATATTGTTGCGACAAGCGCAGCGATTTGCCTTCGCGGTGGTTGTCGGCGGGGTAGAGGATTTGAGTGATGACCTCTGCCATCGCCTTTTGTTCCATCGCGCGCATATACTCGCCTTGATTGAACAGCGACATATCGAGGCTGGGGGCGGTGGCTTTCCACAAACGCAGGGTGGACACGCCTTTGCCGTCCTTACCTGCGACCATCAGGTCAAACGGTTGCGCGATGACCACGGTGGCGTCCTCGTGCTCCACGTGGTGGAAGTCGTTGTCCCACCACTCGCGCACGCGCCCGTCAAACCGCACTTCTTTGGCAAGTTCGGGGCGGGGGAGCAACCACGAAGACCCGCCCGGCAACCAAAAATCGGGCAGTTCGGTTTGCCAACCGTCCACAAGTTTTTGGCGGAAGATACCGCATTCGTAGAGAAGCGAATAGCCGATGGCGGGCACCGATGCCGTGGCAAGCCCGTCAAGAAAACACGCCGCCAACCGACCGAGACCGCCGTTGCCGAGGCCTGCATCGGGTTCAAACTTGTACAGCGAATCGAGGTTGATGTCGTACGCGGCCAGCACTTCGCGTGCCGCGTCGGTAAGGTTCATATTGAACAGGGTGTTCTTGAGTGAACGACCCATCAAAAACTCCATACACAGATAGTACACCTGTTTGGATTGTTGTTTGTGCGCTTTGGAGATATATTTCACGCGGTCAGCCCGCATACGGTCGCGCAACACCAGCGCGAGAGCATTGTAAAAATTCTCGTGCGTGGCTTGCTCGGGCGACACGGAAAAACTGCTGAGCAGTTTGGCGGACAAATCACTTTTGAGTTGTTCGGTTATGGTTTTTTTGCCTGCGGCGGCCATACGACCACTCCTTTCTTTGTTTACAGTATACACTGCGGTGCGAAAAAATGCAATAGTTATTGAAAATAACTAATAATTTCTAACAGATTACCGTATTTTAGCAGTGTGTTTGGTCAAAATGCACAAAGAATAGGCTTTTTTCGAGAGTAAACAGTTGGGAATTGCTTTTGCGGGAGGGTTGTGTTATAATAAGAGGATAGAAAGAGAGTGGATCACTATGCCCACATTGAACATCGTGTTGGTGGAACCCGAGATCCCGCAAAACACGGGAAACATCAGTCGCACCTGCGCGGCAACGGGAACGCGGCTGCACATCGTGAAGCCGATGGGATTTACCATTGACGACAAGAAATTAAAGCGTGCCGGTCTGGATTATTGGCATTTGCTGGATATCACGTATTACGAAAATCTGGACGAGTTTTTTGAGAAAAACGCGGGGCCGTTTTTCTATTTTACCACCAAGGGTCAGCACGTGTATGCCGACGTTTCGTATCCCGACGGGGCGTATTTGATGTTCGGCAAAGAAACGAAAGGGTTACCCGAAAGTTTGCTTCGCGCCCACCCCGAACGGTGTGTGCGGTTGCCGATGTTAAACGACGATGCCGCCCGCTCACTCAACCTGTCCAACACGGTGGCGGTTGGGGTGTATGAAGTATTGCGGCAATGGGGGTTCCCGAAATTACGCACAATGGGAGAATTGCATGGAACACAAGATTAAGTTGATGGACGAAGCGGCGGTAGCCCGTTCGCTGGCGCGCATTACCCACGAGATCTCCGAACGCAACCGCGGTGTGGAAGGCATTTGTCTGCTCGGCGTGAAGCGCCGCGGCGTGCCCATTGCCAAGCGGTTGGCGGAGAATATGAAAAAATTTGAGGGCGTGACGGTGCCGGTGGGGTCGATCGACATCACCTTGTATCGGGACGACCTGACCGAGACGGACGATCTGCCGACGGCGGAAGCGTGCGACATTCCGTGTGACGTGCGTACCCACCACGTCATCATTGTGGACGACGTGATGTTTACGGGGCGCACGGCGCGTGCCGCGATGGAAGCGGTGTTTCGCTACGGGCGTCCGCGCAGTTTGCAACTGGCGGTACTCATCGACCGCGGGCATCGTGAACTGCCCATTCGCCCCGATTTCGTGGGCAAAAACATCCCCACCGCCAAAAGCGAGCGGGTGTTCGTGATGCTTGCGGAGCACGACGGCGAAACAGCAGTATACTTAAAATAAACGAACGGGGGCGATGCCCCGAAAAGCGAGGGAACGACCGATGCAAGAATCGGGACAAATGTATTTGGAAACGATCTATATCCTCAGCAAACGCGGCGGCGCGGTGCGTGCCGTGGACGTGGGGGAATTTATGGGCTATTCCAAGCCGAGCGTCAGCCGCGCAATGGGGCTTCTCAAAAGCGGCGGCTACGTGGTGGCGGACGGCGACGGGTTCTTATCATTGACCGAAGCAGGTTTGGAAATTGCCGAAAAGATGTATGAACGACACACGTTGCTCACCGAGTTTTTGATTCTGCTTGGGGTGGACGCCGACACGGCGGACACCGACGCGTGTAAAATTGAGCATCACCTCAGCGACGCGTCGTTTGAGGCGATCAAACGGTACGCGGAAGGAGTTCTGCAATGACGATTTTATGTGTATGCACCGGCAACATTTGCCGTAGTCCGATGATGGAATATCTGCTTCGGGCACAATTGCCCGAGCACGGCATTGACGCCACCGTGTGCGGTGCCGGCACCGCCACGATGGACGACGTTCCGCCCACCGCACACGCGTTGACCGTGATGCGGGAGATCGGCGTGGATATGAGCGAGCATCTGTCGCGCCAACTCACGCAGGAGATTGCCGACGAGGCGGACATATGCGTGGTGATGACCCCGCACCATGGTGTGGAATTGGCGCTGCGATACGGGGTGGAACCGAAGAAGATCTTGATGCCGCCCGGCGGTGTGTCCGACCCGTACGGGTGTGACGTTAAGGAATACCGCCGTTGCCGTGATCAATTGGTGGCGTCGCTGCCGAAACTGCTGGAGGAGATCAAAGCGTTATGCGATTGACCGTAACGACGATGACGGAGGAGCACGTGGCGGCACTGGCCGAACTCGAAACGTTATGTTTTGCCGACCCGTGGAGCGAACACGCGTTGCGGGAGGAACTGACAAACCCGTGCGCCGCGTTTTTGGTGGCACAGTGGGACGGGCGCACTGTCGGATACGTCGGGTGCCATCATATCGCGGGGGAAGGGTACATCACCAACGTGGCGGTGCATCCCGATTGCCGCCGTCAAGGGGTGGCGAGAACCCTGCTCACCGAAGCGCTTTCGCGCTGGCAAACCCTGTCCCGTGTGACGCTGGAAGTGCGCGTGTCCAACGCGGGCGCCATCGCGCTGTACGAGGGGCTTGGGTTTGTGTGTGAGGGCATTCGCCCGAAGTTTTACGCCCATCCGACCGAGGATGCGGCCATCTACAGTTATTATGGGGAGTGACATCCGTGAATATTTTGGCCATTGAGTCGTCCTGCGACGAAACCGCCGCCGCCGTGGTGCGGGACGGGCGGGAAATGCTTTCGAATGCGATCGCGTCGCAGGCGGACGAACATCGGTTATACGGCGGTGTGGTGCCCGAAATTGCCAGCCGCCGCCACGCAGAGGCCATCAGCGGTATCACCCGTGCGGCACTGGAAGAAGCGGGGATGACCCTCGGTGATATCGACGCCGTTGCCGTGACTTATGCGCCGGGGCTGATCGGCGCGTTGCTGGTGGGGGTGAATTTCACCAAAGGCTTGGCCGAGGCGGCGGGATTGCCGCTGATTCCCGTGCATCATTTGCGCTCGCACATTGCGGCAAACTATTTGGTACATCCCGACCTGAAACCGCCGTTTTTGTGTTTGGTGGTGTCGGGCGGACACAGCCATATCGTGCGCGTGGAGGATTACACGCGGTTTACGGTGCTTGGCCGCACCCGTGACGACGCGGCAGGCGAATGCTTTGACAAGGCCGCCCGCGCGATGGGTATGCCCTATCCCGGCGGGGTGCATTTGGACAAAACCGCGCAAAACGGAAACCCCGCGGCGTTTGCGCTTCCGCGCCCGCACGTGGAGGGGTCGCCGCTCGATTTTAGTTTTTCGGGACTCAAAACCGCGGTGATCAATCTGCTCCACAAAGCCGACCAACGGGGCGAAACGGTGAACATCCCCGATCTGTCCGCTTCGTTTCAACAAACGGTGTGCGACATTTTGTGCACCAATCTGATGAAAGCCGCCGAACAAACGGGGGATACCACCATCGTATTGGCGGGCGGTGTGTCCGCCAACTCGGGATTGCGCAAAGCGGTGCAGAGCGCGTGTGACGAGCGCGGATTTTCGCTGTTTGTGCCGCCGCTGTCACTGTGCGGTGACAACGCCGCGATGGTGGGCGCACAAGCGTTTTATGAATGGAAGGCGGGTCACGTGGCAGGACCCGATTTGAATGCGGTGGCGACTATGCCGATCGAAAAGGAGGAACTCCCGTGAACAAAAACGACGTGAAACAATCTCTCAAACTGTATGGGTTGACGGTTGTGGCAACCTTTTTTAATCTGCTTATCTATTTCTCGTTTATGTCGGTGGTGACGTTGCTTGCCGACGACAAGGGCGTAGTACCGCCCGGTGCGTTGGCGGCTGCCAACGTGACGGCGCTCATTTTGCAGGCGATGTTGTTCGTCATCATTCTGTACGGCCCGATGTGGAAGTACGGCAACCACGATATCAACGCGGTGAAATACGGTCGCCGCGCCGAAGACAAATGGCGCGGTCTTAAGATCGGGTTGATCGCCGCCGTGCCGTCCATCCTGGCGTACGTGGTGTTGGTGGCGGACAAACTGTTTGGTTTTTGGAAATCCTGTGCGGCGTTTTACCGCCTGGCCAACGTGGGGCTCTACCCGCTGGTGGTGTGGGCGTTCGGCCCCGACGTGGCGGCAAGCACTGCGGGGGTCACCTGGGGCGGTATGGTGTTGGCGGCGGTGCCGATTCTCGTGATGCCGACGGTGGCGACCATCGCCTACCGCATCGGCTATGCGGACGTTCTGTTGATGGAACGACTCGTATACGTGCACAAAAAAGACGAAGAATAAACCCCTGTTCCCCCGCATACCGTGTGGGGGAGGGATATGTATGACGGCAGGGAAAGCGGTGGGAAACACCGTGTTGTGGTTGACGGCGTGTGCCGTGTTTTTGACCGCCGCCGTCGGCACGGTGACGCGGCGTGCCAACGCGATGGTGACGGCGCCGCATATTTTGGTGGACGCGGGTCACGGCGGGGAGGACGGCGGAGCCGTCGCCCCTGACGGGACGGTGGAAAAGGACATCAATTTGGAAGTTGCGCGGTGTTTGCGCGACCTGCTGTGCGTGCTGGGTTACCGCGTGAGTATGACGCGGCAGACCGACACGATGGTGAACACCGAAGGAAACACCCTGCGTGAGCGGAAAGTGAGCGATATGAAACGGCGCCTTGCGATGAGTGGGGAGGCCGACCTGACGGTGAGCATCCACCAAAACAAGTTTTCTCTTGCTCAATATTTCGGCGCGCAGGTGTTTTACGGAACGAAACATCCCGACAGCAAGGTAGCGGCGGAGCATATTCGCGAGGCACTGATTTCCCACCTGCAACCCGATAACACCCGCCCCTTGAAAGCGGGTGACCAAAACGTGTATTTGCTCTCCCACGCCACCACCCCGACGGTGTTGGTGGAATGTGGGTTTTTATCCAACGAGGCGGAACTGCAAAAACTGAAAGACCCCGTCTATCGGCGGCAACTCGCGTTTGCCGTGGTCGACGGGGTGATGAGAGGATTGTAAACGATGGCGAAAACGAAAACGGTATACGTGTGCACCGAATGCGGCTCGCAATACGCCCGTTGGGCGGGGAAATGCACCGCGTGCGGCGAGTGGAACACCATCGTGGAAGAGGTGGTGACACCGAGCGCGGGCGGTGCGACCAAGCGCGCGGCGGCGGTGACGCCCATTGCCGACGTGAGCGGCAGTGAAGAAGCGCGCTACCGCACGGGAATGAACGAGCTTGACCGCGTGCTCGGCGGCGGCATCGTGCCGGGCGGGTTGGTGCTCATCGGCGGCGATCCCGGTATCGGCAAATCCACCTTACTGCTTCAAATTTGCGGGCATCTCGGCAAAGACCGCACGGTGTTGTACGTGTCGGGCGAAGAATCGGCGCGGCAGATCAAGTTGCGTGCCGAACGCCTCGGTGTGGACAGCGGGAACCTCTTGTTGTTGTGTGAAACCGACGTGGACACCATTTTGGAGACGGTGCGCGCCGAAAAACCCGACATTTTGGTGGTGGACTCCATCCAAACGGTGAGTTTGGCGGACGTGGCGTCCTCCCCCGGCAGTGTCACGCAGGTGCGGGAATGCACCTCGGCGTTGATGCGGGTGGCCAAAAGCGCGGATATCCCCACCTTCATTGTGGGGCACGTGAACAAGGATGGCGCCATTGCGGGACCCAAAGTGATGGAACACATTGTGGACTGCGTGCTGTATTTTGAGGGAGACCGCCACAACAATTATCGGATGTTGCGGTGTGTGAAAAACCGTTACGGTTCCACCAACGAGATCGGCGTGTTTGAAATGCGCGACAAAGGCCTCTGTGAGGTGGAAAACCCGTCGCTTTTGCTTCTTTCGGGGCGTCCGCTCAACGTCAGCGGCACCTGTGTGGCGTGCACGATGGAAGGCACGCGCCCCCTGCTCACCGAAGTGCAAGGGCTGGTTTCTCCCACGGGGTTCGGCAATCCGCGGCGGATGGCCACGGGGTTTGACAACAATCGGTTGGCACTGCTTCTCGCCGTTTTGGAAAAACGGGGCGGGTATTTCTTCTCTAACTTGGACACCTATTTGAACATCATCGGCGGATGGCGGTTGGACGAACCCGCCGCCGATCTTCCCGTGGCGCTCGCGCTGATCTCGGGGCTCAAAGACAAACCCATCCCCGAAGGGGTGGTGGCGTTCGGCGAAGTGGGGCTCGCGGGGGAAGTGCGGTCGGTCTCGTCGGCCGAGCAACGCGTGGCGGAGGCCGCACGGCTCGGATTTGAAAAAATCATTGTTCCCAAACAAAATCTCGCGTCGCTCAGCGGGAACCACGCCATCGAGGTGGTGGGGGTCTCCACCGTGCGCGAAGCGTACGAGCAAATTTTTTAAAAGAAGAGAAAAGCCGCGGTGTGCGCCCTGCACACCGCGGCTTTGTTGTATACGAAAACCACGCGATAGTCGCGTGGTTGGATAAAGCTTTCGCGATGAAAAGATCCGCCGCAGCGGAAAAGGCCCCCTTGTGTAAAGGGGGCTGTCAGCCGCAAGGCTGACTGGGGGATTGTTGTAATGAAATAAAGCGTGTCGATACACTTGACAATCCCTCCGACCTCGTCGGCTTACCTCCTCGGCCACCTCCCTTTACACAAGGGAGGCTTTACTAGGCTCCACCTTAACCCATTTATGGGTAGCTAGTAATCGATGCGTGG
>JAFSFY010000048.1 GCA_017434985.1 Clostridia bacterium
CATTTCGGCTACGAACCGATTTGTTATCTCTTTCTGTCGTTATAAGGGTTTGGGCTTAGCCCATATTTGCGTTTGACTAGTCAAATGCGATGCTTGCACTTTGCTCAAAGCATAAATTCTCCCCTAAGAACATCACCCAGTTTCGTCGGAGGTTTTGTTTTGTGAAGAAAGTGCGGCACTCTTTGGGGGGCGAAGAGATCCCCCCCTTGAAAAACAAACAAGAGGATGATATACTAACAGTATCAATTGGTGCAAGAAAGGATAGGTTGTTTTATGAAACGCATAGTATCCGTTATGATCGCACTTTGCTTGTTGTTTGTGCTTGCGTTGTTCGGCACGGTGTCGGTCGGCGCTGCCGACGTGGAAAAAGAGGGGTATTACTCCTACACGGTGACGAACGGGAAGGCCATTATTACCGACGTGGACCCCGAAATCAGCGGCGCGGTGGAAATCCCGTCAACGTTGGGCGGTTATCCCGTGGTGAGCATTGGTCGCTATGCCTTTTTTAGCTGTAAAGAAATGACGTCCGTTGTCGTTCCAAAGGGTGTAACGACCTTGGAAGAAGGTGCTTTTTATAGTTGCGCAGGCCTGCTTGACGTTTCTCTTCCTGAAGGACTGACAACCATTGGCCCCGGTGCTTTTTACGTTTGCGCTGAGATGTTGTCCATTAACATTCCCGAGGGCGTGACGACCATTGGCGATTACGCCTTTTACGCGTGTGGCCTTTTGGAATCGGTCACCTTGCCCACCACGCTGAAAAGCATTGGTGACTACGCGTTTTACTATTGCTCGGAAATTCCGTCCTTCACGTTTCACGAGGGGTTGACCGAGATTGGCGATTTAGCATTTTATCGTTGTTTCGGTTTTCAGACGATTGCGTTGCCGGACAGTTTGACCAAGATGGGTGTCGGCGCGTTTCAGGAATGCTGGGCGTTAACCTCGCTTACGCTTGGCAACGGGTTGACGGAGATTCCGGGCTATGCGTTTGACGAATGTTTGATCAAAACGCTTGTCATTCCCGACTGCGTCACCTCCATCGGCAGAGAAGCGTTTCGGGACTGCAAGAAACTCACGACGGTGACCATCGGAAGCCGTGTCAGAGAAATCGGCGACATTGCGTTTTTGAGTTGCACCGGTTTGGAAAACATCCACGTTTCGGAGGACAACGTCATCTTCTCCTCTGAAGACGGGGTGTTGTTCACAAAAGATAAAAGGACTCTGATTCAATATCCTTGCGGCAAAACGACGACCGCTTATACCGTTCCGAACGGCGTGGAAGTGATTGGCAAGAGCGCCTTTCAAAGCGCCGCCAACCTGACGACCGTTACCTTTTCGGACAGTGTGCAGAACATTGGGATTTCGGCATTCTGCGCTTGTCCCAACCTGAAGGGTGTTACCATCCCCGGCAACGTGAAGGTCGTGGAGAGTATGGCCTTTTCCGATTGCCCCGCTCTGGCGTGGGTTGATATGGAATATGGTGTTACCGACATCCAATCGAGTGCGTTTTCCGATTGTCCCAATCTGATTTCCATCACCCTTCCGGACACGGTGGAACACATCGGGCTCAACGCATTCGTCGGTACGATGTGCTACGACGGAACAAGTTCCTGGCAAGACGACGTGCTGTATATTGACAATCATTTGATCGCGTCGAAACCCACGCTCAGCGGTGACTACGTCATCAGGCAAGGGACGAAAACGGTAGGTCCCTATGCCCTTTACAACTGCGACGGTCTGACCTCCGTTACCATTCCAAACAGCGTGGTAACGTTGGGCGATTACGCTTTTTCCGACTGTGACGGCTTGACCGCGATCACCATTCCGAACAGTGTGAAACATATCGGTGAGTACGCGTTTTACTATTGCCGCGGGATTACGTCCGTTACGGTCCCGAACAGCGTAACCGATTTGGGAACGGCGGCGTTTGCGAGTTGCCGTGGTCTGGTTTCGGCCGTGATCGGTGACGGCGTGACCCGTATCGAGGAAAAACTGTTTGACGGTTGTTACAATTTGACTTATGTGAAGCTCGGCCGTAACGTGACCAGCGTGGGCAAGGGCGTGTTTTGGTCCTTGACCGATACCCTCGCGGTGCACATTCCGGACCTGGCGGCTTGGTGTGCCGTGGATTTTGACGAGGGGAGTTCGACGTCGTTCTTCGATTCGATAGAAGGATTGTACTATAACGGAGAACGGGTAACCGCCTTGGTCATCCCCGACGGAGTGACCACGGTGGGAACCAACCAATTCCGCGGCTACGATCGGCTGACGTCGGTGACCATTCCCGACAGCGTGACCACCGTAAAAAGCGGGGCTTTCGTGGATTGCTACCAATTGACCGACATACACGTTTCGAAAGACAACCCGTCGTACAGTTCGGTGGACGGTGTGTTGTTTAACAAAGATAAAACCGAGATCTTGCGCTATCCCAGAGGGAAGACGGACGAGTTGTATGCGATCCCTGACGGTGTGACAAGCGTTGCGGATAACGCCTTTTATCGTTGCAGAGAACTGCAAGAGATCACGCTTCCCGACACGGTAACAAGCGTGGGCGATTATGCTTTTTATGACTGTTACGAACTGCGCTCGATGATTCTGCCGCAGGGCGTGACGAGTGTGGGCAACGGAGCGTTTCAGCGGTGCACCTTTTTGAGTGCGATTCGACTTCCGGACAGCGTGGAACATCTCGGCGCGCATGCGTTCTCGAATTGCTCGGGACTGGCCGTCGTGCATCTCGGCAGTGGTTTGCGCGTGATTGGAAAAGGCGCGTTCAACAGTTGTGCGAGGCTTGCTTCGATCATCATCCCCGAGGGTGTTACCGAGATCGGCGATAGCGCTTTCTTCGGTTGTACGTCGCTGACGGCAATCGTGATTCCGAACAGTGTCACCAAAATGGGCGAAGAGGCGTTTTACAGTTGCCGTTCGCTGACAAGCGTGGTGATCGGCAGAGGCGTGAACGTGTTGGAAAAGGATACGTTCAGAGGCTGCTCATCGCTGACCTCGGTGGCGATCTCCTCCCGCTTGGAAAGCGTGAGAAGCGACGTGTTTAACGGATGCAGCGCCTTGACCGACGTGTGGTATCCGCTTGCAGAAACGAACCGACGCAAAATTTTGCTCGGTGCCAACAATGGGGTTTTCGACGATGCGATTTGGCACTACGGCGCTTGCGAACCGCAAGCACACCGCTATGATGACACGTGCCAAGACGACACCTGTAACGAATGTGACTGGACGCGCGTGCCCTCACACCACTATGAGAGTGAGTGCAGCAGTATCTGCACCGAATGTTACGAGAGACGGGACGTATTGGGACACGTTTACGACAACGAATGTGACCCCACGTGTAATCGCTGCGGTGCGGCGCGCACCGTTTCTCACGTGTTTGAATGGGTTGTGGACAACCACCCGATTTGTATTGAAGAAGGCAAACAGCACGAAGAATGTGCGGTGTGTGACATTGAGCGCAACAAAGGTACCGACGTTCCCGCCACCGGCAAGCACGTGTATGACAACGCGTGCGACACCACGTGCAACCAATGCTTCGGAACGCGTGAGGTGCCTGACCACGTGTACGACAACGCGTGTGATACCGTGTGTAACGAATGCCGACACGTGCGGAAAACGGAGCATCAGTACGAGTGGGTGGTCCACAAACAACCGACGTGCGGCGAAGACGGTTGGAAACGGGAAGAATGTGCCGTGTGCGGCGAATGGAAATACGAAACGGCCGTCATTCCGTCAACGGGCGAGCACGTGTATGACAACGGATGCGACGAATACTGCAACGATTGTTACGAGTGGCGGGAAGGGTTCCACGAATACGAATGGATCGTGGATCGGATGCCCGCGTGCGGTATGGACGGTTTCAAACACGAAGAATGTTCGCTTTGCCATACGAGCAGGAACTACTTCACCGAAATGCCCATGCCGAACGACCACGAATACGATGCCGTGTGTGACCCCGAATGCAATCTGTGCGGCGCGTGGCGCGGTGCGGAAGAACATACCTATGACGATGATTGTGACGATGGGTGTAACCTGTGCGGCGAGTGGCGTATAGCGCCGCACCACTACGAATGGGTGGTGGTGAAGGAACCCACCTGCGGCGAAAACGGCAAAAAAACGTACGCGTGCTCTGTTTGCGGCTACGTGTATCAAAACTCGTCGTTGCCCGCAACGGGTGAACACACCTACGATAACGACTGCGATCGCGACTGCAACGTGTGCGGCCGTCTTAAAAACCCCACGCCGAAACACGTGTATGACCACGCGTGTGACGCGTACTGCAACGTGTGCGGCGCCGAACGGGCCACGATGCATCGTTACCAATGGATCGTGGACAGCGAAAACAACTGCGGCGTGGCGGGTGAAAAACACGAAGAGTGTTCGATTTGCCACGCGACGAGAAACGACAATACCGTCATTCCCGCCACGGGCAAACACACGTTTGACCATGCGTGTGACACCGATTGCAACGTATGCGGGGAAATGCGGGAAACGACGCACCGCTACGACCATGATTGCGACGTTGATTGCAACGTATGCGGGGAAATGCGGGAAACGACACACCGCTACGACCATGATTGCGACGTTGATTGCAACGTATGCGGGGAAGTGCGGGAAACGACACACCGCTACGACCACGATTGCGACGTCGATTGTAACGTGTGCGGCGATGTCCGTGAGACCGAGCACATTTACGACGATGGCGCCGACGCCGACTGCAATGTGTGTGGTGCCGTGCGCGAGATCGCCCGCAACGGTTGGGTCAGCGAAAACGGCAAGTGGTACTACTATAAAAACGGCACGATGCTGAAAAACACGTGGCAGCTCGACTCGGTCGGTTGGTGCTATCTCGGCTCTGACGGTGCGATGAGAACCAACGCGTGGATCAAAGACAGCGTCGGTTGGTGCTACGTGGATGGCAGCGGTTACATTGTCAAGTCGAATTGGGTGAAAGACGGCGGCAAATGGTACTATCTCAACAAAGACGGGTATATGTTGTCGAACACCTGGCAACTCGATTCGGTCGGTTGGTGCTATCTCGGTGCCGACGGGGCGATGAAGGTGAACAGTTGGATCAAAGACAGCGTCGGCTGGTGCTACGTGGGTGCGAACGGCTACTGCGTCACCAACCAATGGAAAAAAGACTCGGTTGGTTGGGTATACCTTGACCACAACGGTCGTATGCTGACAAACAGTTGGGTGCAAGAC